>CALWYI010000192.1 GCA_944385715.1 uncultured Oscillospiraceae bacterium
TTCGGCCACGGCTGGCTGCTGCTGGACGGCGGCAAGATGTCCAAGTCCAAGGGCAACGTGGTGGACCCCTATATCCTGGCGGAGATGTTCGGGGTGGACGCCCTGCGGTTCTTCCTCATGCGGACCTTCCCCTTCGGCTCCGACGGCAACTTCAGCAACGAGCTGCTGATCCAGACCATCAACACCGACCTTGCCAACGACCTGGGCAACCTGGTCTCCCGCACCACCGCCATGGTGGGCAAGTACTTCGGCGGGAAGCTGCCGGCGGGCTGCCGCACCTGGGACAAGCCCGAGGCCTTTGATACGGAGCTCATCGCCATGGCCGCCGCCCTCCGGGACAAGTACCAGAAGGATATGGACGCCTACGCCCCCCATAAGGCCCTGGAGGAGATCTTCGCCGTGATCCAGCGGGCCAACAAGTATATCGACGAGAACGCCCCCTGGGCGCTGGCCAAGGATATGGAGGCAAACGGCGGCCGCCTGGCCCACGTCCTCTACAACCTGCTGGAGGCCACGAGGATCTGCGCCATTTTGCTGATCCCCTTCATGCCCGAGAGCATGGAGAAGCTGTTTGGCCAGATCGGGGCGGAGGAGGCCGTCCGCACCTGGGACAGCGCCGCGGTGTGGGGCAGCCTCAGCGACAGCGCCGCCCCCACCAAGGGGGAGAACCTGTTCCCCCGCATCGACATGGACAAGGCCCTGGAGGAGCTGGAGCAGCGGGAGGCCGAGGCCAGAAAGGCCGCCCTCCCCGCCGTGGAGGTGGAGCCCCAACTCACCGAGGAGGTGCCCTTCGACACCTTCTGCAGGAGTGATTTCCGGGCGGTGAAGGTGAAGGCCTGCGAGAACGTGAAGAAGAGCAACAAGCTCCTGAAGTTCACCCTGGACGACGGCACCGGCACGGACCGCCAGATCCTCTCCGGCATCGCCATGTACTATAAGCCCGAGGAGCTGGTGGGCAAGACCCTGGTGGCCATCGTGAACCTGCCCCCCCGGAAGATGATGGGCCAGGAGAGCTGCGGTATGCTGATCTCCGCCGTCCACAGGGAGAAGGGGGAGGAGAAGCTCCATCTCATCATGGTGGACGACGCCATCCCCGCCGGAGCGAAGCTCTGCTGAGTATCTGCTGATTCGGGGCCGGTCCTCCGGGACCGGCCCCGTGTGTTTTTGCGGGGGCTCCGCCCCCCGGGGCGGGCGGCGGCGGGTGCCGCCGAATAACCTTCATCAGCCTTGCAGGCTGTTTAGGGGTATTCCGTGCTCCGGCACGGGTTACTTTGCCCTCGGCGGCAAAGTAACCAAAACGCCGCCGGGGACACCCCGGTCCCCGCTGTTGCCTAATCGGTCTGCATCAGATTTGCCGCTGCGTTGCCACTGAACCAGTGCCTTTTGGCATCTGATCTGCGGCGGGTTGCGCGTCCAGCTTCGGCTGTCGCCCTGTTAAAGGGGTAGAACCATCTGTCTGTTTCGCATAATCAGAAGCGTCTATCGACTCGAGGGCCGTCAGGCGAAGTGCGCAGACCGCCGCACCGATTACGAAGGCGCCGGAGGCCCCGCGGTATTTCAGTGGCAACCGGGCATCTCCCTTGCTTGTGTCCGATTGGACAAACAGAGGGGGTCCGGGGTCTCCCCGGCGCGCTTTTGCCTACTTTTCCCGCGAAGGAAAAGTAGGCCTGCGGAGCATACCCAGCCCGGAGGGCTGATAAAAGGAGATTCAGAGGAACCATCCTCTGATACCATCCCCCCGCCGGTGGGAACCGGCAAACAAAGAAAGGAGCCCCGCCATGGCGCTTTTTGACACCCACGCCCACTACGACGACCCCCAGTTTGACCCGGACCGGGAGGAACTGCTTGCC
Organism: uncultured Oscillospiraceae bacterium; assembly: GCA_944385715.1. GTDB lineage: Bacteria > Bacillota > Clostridia > Oscillospirales > Oscillospiraceae > Pelethomonas. The sequence goes on from CALWYI010000192.1 coordinate 1,851, forward strand.
GCCCTGCCGGAAAACGGCGTGGGCCTGGTGGTGAACCCCGGCTGCGACATCCCCACCTCCCGCCAGGCGGTGGCCCTGGCGGAGCGTTACCCTCACGTCTACGCCGCCGTGGGCTACCACCCGGAGAACTGCGGCCCCTATGTGCCGGAGGAGCTGGATATCCTCCGGGCGCTGGCCCGGCACCCCAAGGTGGTGGCCATCGGGGAGATCGGCCTGGACTACTACTGGGAGGAGAATCCCCCCCGGGACTTCCAGCAGCAGGTGTTCCGCTCTCAGCTGCAGCTGGCACAGGAGCTGGACCTGCCGGTGATCGTCCACGACCGGGAGGCCCACGGCGACAGTCTGGCCATCATCCGGGAGTTCCCCGCCGTCCGGGGGGTGTTCCACTGCTTTTCCGGCAGCGCCGAGATGGCAAGGGAGCTGGTGAAGCTGGGGTGGATGGTGTCCTTTACCGGGGTCCTCACCTACAAGAACGCCCGGAAGGCCCTAGAGGCCGCGGCGGCGGTGCCCCTGGAGCGGCTGATGATCGAGACCGACAGCCCCTACATGGCCCCGGTGCCCAACCGGGGCAAGCGCAACGACTCGAGGAACGTGGCCTTTATCTGCGAAAAGCTGGCGGAGGTGAAGGGAATCTCCCCGGAGGAATGCGCGCGGATCACCTGGGAAAACGGGAAGCGGTTTTTCCGCATCCCATAAAATGGACGGGGCCGCCGGTTGCCGGCGGCCCTGGTGCTGTATGGGGGCTGCGCCCTCAGGCCCCGGGCGCTTGTTGCTATTGGGGTCTGCCCGGCCCCCGGGCCCCGGTGCCTGTCGCCGGGGACTACGCGCCCCCGCACCCTGGTTTTTGCGGGGCCTGCCCGGCCCCGTGCCCCGGGTGACTTTTGTACGCACAAAAGTCACCAAAAAGCGCCGGGGAGACCCCGGACCCCCTCTGTTTGTCCAATCGGACACAAGCAAGGGAGATGCCCGGTTGCCACTGAAATACCGCGGGGCCTCCGGCTCCTTCGTAATCGGTGCGGCGGGTATCCGACTTCGCCTGTCGGCCCCGCAGCGTTAAGCAAACATGCCGGTGGCATGTTTGTAGCGCAGGCCACAGCGGCTGCGCCGCGAGGAGACCGTGCTGGGGGGAAGATCCAAGCAGCTTGTTATAGAACCCCAGATTCGCTTGCCTCTTTAACAGGGCGACAGCCGAAGTTGGACGCGCAACCCGCCACAGATCAGATGCCAAAAAGCAGAAATTCAGTGGCTGCGCAGGGAAGTTTTGCAGGCGTCCGATTGGGCAAAAGCGGGGGTCCAGCCCGAAGGGGGCTGGCGCTTTTTCGGTTCACTTTTGTGCGTACAAAAGTGAACCCCGGGGT
>CALWYI010000193.1 GCA_944385715.1 uncultured Oscillospiraceae bacterium
GGAACGCTCCGCGGGCCTACTTTTCCAACGCGGGAAAAGTAGGCAAAAGCGCGCTGGGGAGACCCCAGTCCCCCTTTTTTATCCAATCGGACGCCATCAGGGGAGATACCGGGCAGCCACTGAAATGCCCCTTTGCCTCCGGCCTCCTCGTGATCGGTGCGGTGCTCTGCCGCACTTCGCCTGACGGCCCTCGGGATGAGAGGTGTTTCTATTTACAGAAAACCAGATTCGCCTGTCTCTTTAACAGGGCGTCAGCCGAAGCCGGAAAAGATACCCGCTGCAGATCAGATGCCCGGAGGAATCTCTGATTCGGTGGCTACGCAGCAGCAAGGCTTATCCAGACCGATTAGACAAACCGGGGTCCGGGGTGTCCCCGGCGGCGTTTTGGTTACTTTGCCGACGAGGGCAAAGTAACCGCGGGGTGCGGGGGCGCGTAGCCCCCGAAAAAAAACCGGGGGTTGGGACCGAGGTCGGCCCCGCTGCGTTCCCGCCCGGCGACGGGCGAATCAGCCCGCTGCGGCAGCAGCTACAGCAGCCCCTCCTGCCGGAGGGACACATAGTCGTCGTCCGCCACGATGATGTGATCCGCCAGGCGGACATGCACCGCCTCCAGCGCGTCCCGGATCTGGAGGGTGGCGATCTTGTCCTCGTGGGATGGCAGGGCCACGCCGCTGGGGTGGTTGTGGGCCAGAGCCACCATCACCGCGTTGCACAAAATGGCGTTTTCCACGATCTTCCGCAGGTTCAGCCCCACGCTGGATATGTCTCCCTCGCACACCTTCCGGCAGGAGAGGAGCCGCCCCTTGGCGTCCAGGCACAGCTGGTACATGACCTCCTCGGTCTGGGCCACGAACTGCTCTACAAAGAATTCCCCGATCCGCTCGCTGGTATCCAGCACCACCTCATTTTTGGAGATGGAGGTCCTGGCCCGGCGGTAGACCTGGGGCACCAGCTTCAATAGCAGGGCGGCGCTTTCTCCCACGCCGGGCACCCGCTCCAGCTCCTCCACCGGGGCGGAGAGCACCGCGTTGAGGCTGCCGAAGCGGTCCATCAGGGCGTGGGCGATGGGGTTGGTGTCCCGCCGGGGGATGGCGTAGTAGAGCAGCAGCTCCAGCACCTCGTGGTCGGCGAAGGCGTCGATGCCGTGGTGACGGAACTGCCGGCGCTTGCGCTCCCGGTGGCCGCTGTGATCGGTCATGGCTGCCGCCCCCTCCCGTTGAAGATATGGCCCGCGGACCCAGGGAAAACACTGTCCTGCCATTATACCATACAAACATATGTTTCACAAGAGCTTTTTGCCCTGCAAGCTTTGCTTTGCCGGACCTTACCTGGATTTTACGGTCCCCAGATGGAAAAAAGGTTGACAGTCCCGGCGGCAGGGGCATAATATGGAATAGATATGTATTTTCCGGCGAAAGAGGGACAATATCCCCGGACAGGGAGAGAGGAGGCGGCCATATGATCGATCTGGAGGACGGACTGTTCATGGACCATGTGGAGGAGATGGTGTCCCAGCGGCGCTGGGCGGATCTGCGGGACATGCTGCTGCTGCTGGAGCCGGCGGACATCGCCCTGATCCTGGACAAGCTGCCCGAGGACCGGCTGCCCCTCCTGTACCGCCTGCTACCCAAGGAGACGGCGGCGGAGGTGTTCGTGGAGATGGACCCCGACGTCCAGGAGCTGCTCATCAAGACCTTCTCCGATACGGAGCTGAAGGAGGTCCTGGAGGAGCTGTACGTGGACGACACCGTGGACCTCATCGAGGAGATGCCCGCCTCGGTGGTGAAGCGGATTCTCAAGCACACCGACCCGGAGACCCGCAAGAGCGTCAACGAGATCCTCAAGTACCCGGAGGACTCCGCCGGGTCCATCATGACCACGGAGTTCGTGGACCTCAAGCGGGACATGACCGTGGAGGACGCCTTCAAGCGTATCCGCCGCACGGGCGTCGACAAGGAGACCATCAACATCTGCTATGTCACCGATCCCAGCCGCCACCTCCTGGGGCTGGTGTCCATCCGCACCCTGCTGCTGGCGGAGGAGGACGAGGCCATCGAGGACATCATGGAGACCAACGTCATCTACGCCACCACCCTGGAGGACAAGGAGGACGTGGCCCAGCAGCTGAGCAAATACGACTTTCTGGCCATGCCGGTGGTGGACAAGGAGAGCCGCCTGGTGGGCATCGTCACCATCGACGACGCCATCGACGTCATGGAGGAGGAGGCCACCGAGGACTTCGAGATCATGGCCGCCATCACCCCTACCGACAAGCCCTACCTCCGCACCGGGGTGTGGGACACGGTGAAGAGCCGCATCCCCTGGCTGATGCTGCTGATGCTCTCCGCCACCTTCACCGGCATCGTCATCAACAGCTTCGAGGACTCCCTGGCGCGGTGCTCGGTGCTCATCGGCTTCATCCCCATGCTCATGGGCACCGGCGGCAACAGCGGCAACCAGAGCAGCGTGGCGGTGATCCGCGGCCTGAGCCTCAACGAGATCAGTTTCGGCGACCTGCTGGAGGTGGTGTGGAAGGAGAGCCGGGTGGCGGTGGTCTGCGGCGTGCTGCTGGCCTGCGGCAACTTCGTAAAGCTCCTCCTGGTGGATCGGCTCTTGATGCAGAATACCGACGTGACGGCCCTGGTGGCCCTGGTGATCTGCCTGACCCTGGTGTGCACCGTGTTCTGCGCCAAGGTGGTGGGCTGTATGCTGCCCCTGCTGGCGGAGAAGGTGGGCCTGGACCCGGCGGTGATGGCCGCCCCCTTTATCAGCACCATCGTGGACGTACTGAGCCTGGTGATCTATTTCGCCTTTGCCACCGCCCTGCTGGGGCTGTAGAAAGCGATAACATAAACCGCCCTGCCGCGACGCCCGCGGCGGGGCGGTTTTTTTGCCGGTCTCCCGCCGGCGGGGGGCGCTTGTCAGAGGAAGAATCCTCTGAATGGCTCTTTTTCAGCCCTGCAGGCTCCCGGGCCTCCCCAGCCCAGGCTGCCCTCTCTGCCGCCTGCGGCGGCATTCACCTTGCGGCCCGGACCCGGGTGACTTTTTGTACGCACAAAAAGTCACCAAAAAAGCGCCAGGGAGACCCTGGACCCCTTTTTTTGCCCAATCGGACACTACGAGATTGATACCGGGCAGCCACTGAATTTCCATGAGGCCGCTGGCTTCCTTGTGATCGGTGCGGTGCT
>CALWYI010000194.1 GCA_944385715.1 uncultured Oscillospiraceae bacterium
ATCGAGAAGACCCGCCGCCGGGTCAACGCCCTGGAGTACGTGATGATCCCGGACTTCCAGCAGAAGATCCGGTATATCTCCATGAAGCTGGACGAGAACGAACGGGGCAACATCACCCGCCTGATGAAGGTGAAGGAGATGGTGCTCCAGGAGGCCCACGACTTCAAGCCGCCCGCATCCTGATACAAAGCAGAGAGGACCGCATCGCTCCTGTGGGGAGCGGTGCGGTCCTCTTCGGACCGGAGAAAATTTTCCGGGAAATTTTGATCCCTGCCGGGGGCTTTACAAAACCTCCGCCCCTGTGATATACTATCAGCAAGCTCATACTGCGCCATCCGCTGCCGCTGAAGCGGCACATGGAATAGGGTGAAAAGCCCTGCGAGTCGGTCACTGTGATGCCTCCTTACGAGGGGATGAGTCAGATACATGGCGGATGACGGCGTTCTGCCGGAACCGGAATCGCGTATTTCTGTCCGGCCTCGCCATGCGGCGGGGCTTTTTCTGTGCGTCCGGCGGCAGGCCGGGCGCTTTTTTGCGCCCCATGCTGTTTTGTGTTTCCCTGGTCCGCCTCGGGGCGGCGGGCCGGAAACAAATATACTCTCTTTCACGCGCAAGTCTGTATGAAAAGGGAAGGCGTCCAGGTCGCAAGACCGCCTGGACGCCTTTTCCCATCACATACAGCCCGCCGCCGCCCGGAGTTCCGTCGTCAGTTTGGCGCAGTCCAGCCCATAGCGGCCGCAGAATTCTTCCAGAGTCTCAAACATGTGGTTGCACATCACGCATTCGCCGATCACGTCGTCGTAGCGGCGGAACACCTCCTGGGTCTCCTGATGGTCGCAGAGGATATCCAGAATCGTCATGCCTTCCCCGATCATAGCCCGCTCCTCCCGCTGCCGTTTTTTCCAGTATACGCCGCTGCGCGCCTCTTGTAAAGAGGCCGCATGGCCGACGTCCCGTGGGAAAGGAGCTTCTGGTCGATATATCCATGTTTGTGACACAGATGTCAGCAAAATTTTTTGGCAGCCAAAAATTTTGTTTGCTTTTACGGAAATTTATGTTATGATAAGACTATATTCATACAGGTTACCCAATGCTGACAGAGGGAGGAAGACCCCGCCATGAATGTGAACCACTCCAGCAACGAGGCCCTTTTCCAGCTCAACGGTGTGCCGCCGTTAGGCACAGCGGTTTCTCTGGCCCTGCAGCACCTGGTGGCCATGATGGTGGGCTGCGTAACGCCGGCCATCATCATCGCCAACGCCATTGGGCTCAGCCAGGCGGACCAGGTCTTTCTCATCCAGGCCTCCCTGGTGATGTCGGCAGTGTCTACGCTGCTGCAGCTCTATCCCATCGCCGGACGGCTGGGCTCCGGCCTGCCGGTGATCATGGGCGTGAGCTTTGCCTATGTGCCCAGTATGCAGGCGGTGGCCGCCACAGGGGAGGGGATCGCCGCCATCACCGGCGCCATGATCGTGGGCGGCGTGGTGGCCATCCTGGTGGGCCTTTTCGTCAAACGCATCCGGCCCCTGTTCCCGCCGGTGATCACCGGCACCGTGGTGTTCACCATCGGCCTTTCCCTGTACCCCACGGCCATCAACTATATGGCCGGCGGCACCGGCAACACCCTGGAGAGCGTCAGCGCCAGCGGCCTGTCCCTGTCCCTGGTGTACGGTTCCTGGCAGAATTGGCTCATGGCCGCCATCACTCTGGCTGCGGTGATGATCCTCAACCACCATGCCAAGGGCCTGTGTAAGCTGGCTTCCATCCTTCTGGGCATGGCCTTCGGCTATGTGGTGTCCATGGCCTTCGGCATGGTGAGCTTTGCCGACGTGGCGGACGCGGCCTGGTTCTCCATGCCCAAGCTGCTCCACTTCGGCGTCACCTTCGAGCCCGCCTCCTGCATCGCCATCGGGCTGCTGTTCGCCATCAATTCCATCCAGGCCATCGGCGACTTCACCGCCACCACCGTCGGCGGACTGAACCGGGAGCCCACCACCCAGGAGCTCCAGGGGGGCATCGTGTGCTACGGCGTCACCAATATCCTGGCGGCCCTCTTCGGCGGCCTGCCCACCGCCACCTACTCCCAGAACGTGGGCATCGTGGCCACCAACAAGGTGGTCAACCGGGTGGTGTTTGCCATGACCGGCGGCTTCCTGCTGCTGGCGGGGATCTCTCCCAAGTTTGCCGCCGTCCTCACCACCATTCCCCAGTGCGTCCTGGGCGGCGCCACGGTGACGGTGTTTTCCACCATCGCCATGACCGGTATGAAGCTCATCGCCTCCCAGCACTTCAGCGCCCGGAACACCACCATCGTGGGTCTCTCCGCCGCGCTGGGCGTGGGGGTGTCCCAGGCCTCCTCGGCCCTGAGCCAGTTCCCGGAGGAGGTAACCATGATCTTCGGCAAGTCCCCGGTGGTCATTGCCACCATCATGGCGGTGCTGCTGAACCTGATCCTCCCCAAGGAGGAGAAGCACGCCTGAGTGTCGATTCAGACAGCAACACCCTGCCGCTTGATAGCGGCAGGGTGCTTTGTCGTCTGTGGGGAGATCAGTCGCCGAAGCCGGTGCCGGCGTCCCGGGCGGTCTGGATCAGGGGGTGATCCACCGGCAGGAACTTGGTGCGGCTTGCGGCCTCCTCCAGGGGGACGTGGACGATCTGACCGGCCTGGATGCCCACCATATAGCCGTATTTCTGCTCCATGATCATCCGGGCGGCGGCGGTGCCGAAGCGGGTGGCCAGCACCCGATCGTAGGGGCAGGCGGGGCCGCCCCGCTGATAGTGGCCGGGGACGGTGACCCGGGCCTCCTGACCGGTGAGCTTCTCCAGCTCGTCGGCAATGCGGTAGGAGATGGTGGAGTAGGGGTTGGCCTCCTTCTGGCGGCGGCGCTCCTCCTCGGAGAGGATCTTGTCCCCCTTGGAGATGGCGCCCTCCGCCACCGCCACGATGGAGAAGGTACGGCCCTTCTTCTTCCGGCGCTCGATGGTCTCCGCCACGCTCTCAATGTCATAGGGGATCTCCGGGATCAGAATGACGTCGGCGCCGCCGGCGATGCCCGCGGACAGCGTCAGCCATCCGGCATCCCGGCCCATGACCTCCACCAGGAAGATCCGGCTGTGGGCCAGGGCGGTGGTGTGGATGTAGTCGATGACGTTGGT
>CALWYI010000195.1 GCA_944385715.1 uncultured Oscillospiraceae bacterium
CGCGGCGGACTACATGGCGGAGACGGCGGTCCGGGCCCTCACGGACGAGGTGGATCTGACCCCCAAGCCGGGGCTGGTGGACCGGCACAATAACGGCGCCCACCGAGACATGGACCTGAAGATGTTCCACCGCTCCGCCAAGGCCCTTGCCCCCTACTTCCGGGAGGCCGTAACCCTGGGTCTTTCCTCTGATCTCTGCATGCCCGCCCTGCAGCGGGCGGGACTCCATGCGGAGGCGGCCATGCTGGCGGCCACCGGCGGCGTCAACACCCACAAAGGCGCTATCTACGCCTTTGGTCTGGTACTGGCGGCCCTGGGCGGGGTACTGGCCCGGGGCGGGGACGTCTTTCTCCGGGCGGCGGCTCTGGCCGCCGCCGGTCTGCCGCCCTCCGAAAACACCACCCACGGAGTCCAGGTCCAGAGCAGATACGGCGCCCACGGGGCCCGGGGGGAAGCGCTGTCCGGGTTCCCCCACGGCCAAACAGCCTGGACCGTTCTCCGTCAGCAGGGCGGGAACCCTCTCCCCGCCCTGCTGACCCTTCTCAGCCAGGTGGAGGACACCAACCTCCTCTACCGGGGCGGTCCTGATGGGCTGGCCTTCGTCCAGCGGGAGGCCGCCGCCATCCTGGCGGGGCCGCCGGAGCAGTACATCCCCCGGCTGGAGACGCTGGACAGGGCCTGCATCGCCCGGAACCTGTCCCCCGGCGGCTGCGCCGATCTGCTGGCCCTGGGCCTGCTGCTCTATCGGACAGAATCCATCTGGCACACTGCGTAACCACAGAAAAAGGGAGCCTGCCGCGGCCGCGGCAGGCTCCCTCTTCTGTTCTCGTCCGCTTACCGGCGCTGGAGGTCCAGGCAGGCCAGCACCAGATTGGCCACCGCCAAGCCGGCGGTCACCGCCACGGAGGCGGCCAGTACGATCATGGAAATAAAGCGTGCGGTCTTCATCATCATATATCCTCCTTATTTGGTTCCTCAGATCCAGCTCTCGTCCACTTCCCGGCGCTTGCTCCGGGTCATCAGCTGCTCCACCACCAGCTTCACCGGCTGGTCCTCGTAGAGCACCGCGTAGGCGCTGGCGCAGATGGGCATCTCCACCCCCATCTTCTCCGCCAGCTGGTGGGCGCTGAGGGCGGCGAAGTAGCCCTCCACCGTGGCGCCCACCTCCTTGATGGCCTCCGCCACCGGCACGCCCTGACCGATGAGGATGCCGCAGCGGCGGTTCCGGGAGTGCATGGAGGTGCAGGTGACGATGAGGTCCCCCATGCCGGAGAGCCCCGCGAAGGTCTCCTTGTGGCCGCCCAGGGCCACGCCCAGCCGGGCCATCTCCGTCATGCCCCGGGTCATCAACAGGGCCTTGGTGTTGTCCCCCAGGCCCATACCGTCGCTGATGCCGCAGCAGAGGGCCAGCACGTTCTTCAGGGCCGCCCCCAGCTCCACGCCGGTGACGTCGGTGTTGGTGTACACCCGGAACCGGGGATTCATGAACACGTCCTGAACCTTCTCCGCCGCCGCCATATCCCTGGAGGCCGCCACGCAGCCCGTGGGCACCTTGCGGCCCACCTCCTCGGCGTGGGAGGGGCCGGAGAGGGCCACCACCGGGCACTTGCCGGCAATCTCCTCCTCGATGATCTCGGTCAGGCGCTTGGCAGTATCCTTCTCGATGCCCTTGGCCACGGACACCACGATGGTCCCCTCCTGGAGGAAGGGGGCGGCCTTCCGGGCGGTGGCCCGGACGGCGAAGGAGGGGGTGGCCATGACCACCAGCTCACTGTCCGGCACGGTGGTAAACTCCGTGGTGATGGCCAGGGCGTCCGGCAGGGGCACCCCCTTGAGCATGGGGTTCTCCCGGGTGGTGCGCAGGACCTCCGCCTCCTTGGGGTCGAAGGACCACAGCGTCACGTCGTTGCCGTTGTCCAGCAGCAGCAGCGCCAGGGCCGTCCCCCAGCCGCCGCTGCCCAGTACTGTGATTTTCATTGGGACCACTCCTCTCCCTTACTGCGTTTTCTTGTGCAGGTGGAACTTGCTCTCCGTGCCGCTGAGCAGGCGCTTGATATTGCCTCTGTGCTGCCAGAGGATCAGGCCGCCGCAGATGATGGACAACATCAGAATCACATAGTTCTGGTACACGAACCAGCTGACAAAGGGGAAGCTGAGCCCCGCCCAGCAGGAGCCCAGGGACACATACTTGGTGGCAAAGGAGAGGATCAGGAAGCCGCCCCACACCACCAGGGCCACCTGCCAGTCGATCATCCAGGCGATGGTGCCGCCGGAGAGGATGCCCTTGCCGCCCTTGAACTTGAACATCACCGGGAACATGTGGCCCAGGAGACAGAACACACCGGCCCAGTAGGTCGCCAGGGTTTCCACAGCCAGACTCACTTCCTTGCTGCCCAGAGGCAGAAGCTGTCCGTAGATCCAGGTGCTCAGGCAAACAGCCGCCACCGCTTTCAGCACGTCGGTGAGGATCACCACGCCGGTGAGGGGACCGCCGAAGGTCCGGTAGAAGTTGGTGAGGCCCGCGTTGCCGCTGCCGTGGGTGCGGACGTCGTCCCGCAGGATATACTTGGACACGATCACCGCGCCGTTGAAGCAGCCGCAGAGATAGCTGATCACCGCCGTAAGCAGTCCGGGAAACAACAGTGCCTTTATGCCAAATCCAAAGTAGCCTTCCATCTCCTCAGTCCTCCTTATCGCCTTTCTGCCGGATGGTCATGCGGATGGGCGTGCCCTCCAGGCCAAATACGCTGCGGATCTGGTTCTCCAGATACCGCTGATAGGAAAAATGGAACAGCCTTGCGTCGTTGCAGAAGCAGACAAAGTGGGGGGGCTTGATCCCCGTCTGGGTCATATAGTAGATCTTCAGCCGCCGGCCCTTGTCCGTGGGGGGCTGGACCCGGGTCTGGGCGTCGGCCAGGACGCTGTTGAGCATGCCGGTGGTGATGCGGGTGCTGGCCTGGCCCACGACATACTGGATGAGCTCAAAGAGCCGGTCCACCCGCTGGCCCGTGACGGCGGAGATAAAGAGGATGGGGGCGTAGGTCATATAGCTCAGGTCCCGGCGGATCTCCTCCCGCATCCGGTCCATGGTCTTGCCGTCCTTCTCCACCAGGTCCCACTTGTTGACCACGATGATGCAGGCCTT
>CALWYI010000196.1 GCA_944385715.1 uncultured Oscillospiraceae bacterium
CCCCCGGCGGCCTACCGGTACACCGAGGCCCGCATGGCCAAAATGGCCGACGAGATGCTCCGGGACATCGAGAAGGACACGGTGGACTGGGACCCCAACTTTGACGAGAGCCGGAAGGAGCCCCGGGTGCTGCCCAGCCGCTTCCCCAATCTCCTGGTCAACGGCTCCAGCGGCATTGCCGTGGGCATGGCCACCAACATCCCGCCCCACAACCTGCGGGAGGTCATCGGCGCCTGCATCTGCGTGCTGGACAACCCCAATGCCGGCCTCAACGACCTGATGGAGTACATCAAGGGCCCGGATTTCCCCACCAAGGGCATCATCATGGGCCGCTCCGGTATCCGCCAGGCCTATGCCACCGGCCGGGGCCACATCAAGGTCCGGGCCCGGACGGAGATGGAGGAGTTCGGCCAGAACCGCACCCGCATCATCGTCACCGAGATCCCCTACCAGGTCAACAAGCGCATGCTCATCAAGAACATGGCCGACCAGGTGGAGGAGAAGAAGCTGGACGGCATCAGCGACATCCGGGATGAGTCCGACCGCAACGGCATGCGCATCGTCATCGAGCTCAAGCGGGACGCTAATCCCCAGGTGGTTCTCAACCGCCTCTTTGCCCAGACCCAGCTCCAGACCACCTTCGCCATCAATATGCTGGCTCTGGTCAACGACCAGTCCCAGCCTAAGATTTTGTCCCTGCGCCACATTCTGGACGAGTACCTGAAGTTCCAGGAGGAGGTCATCCTCCGGCGGACCCGGTACGACCTCCGAAAGGCCCAGGAGCGGGCCCATCTGCTGGAGGGCCTGCTCATTGCCCAGGACAACATCGACGAGGTCATCCACATCATCCGCAGCAGCTACGACAACGCCAAGGAGCGGCTTATGGAGCGCTTTGGCCTGGACGACATCCAGGCCCAGGCCATCCTGGACATGCGGCTCAAGGCCCTCCAGGGACTGGACCGGGAGAAGCTGGAGGCGGAGTACAAGGAGCTGGAGGACCGCATCGCCTACTACAACAAGCTCCTCAATGACGAGGACCTCCTCAAGCAGGTGCTGAAGGACGAGCTCCGGGAGATCGCCGACAAGTACGGCGACGACCGGGTGACGGAGATCGGCTACGTGGAGGACGACCTGGACGTGGAGGACCTCATCGAGGAGGAGGAGTGCGTCTTTACCCTCACCAGCGGCGGCTACATCAAGCGCACCAGCGCCAGCGAGTACCGCCAGCAGGGCAAGGGCGGCAAGGGCAACAAGGCCATGTCCACCAAGGAGGAGGACTATGTGAACACCGTGTTCACCGCCTCCACCCATGACTACATCTTCTTCTTCACCAACACCGGCCGGGTGTACCGGAAGAAGGGCTACCAGATCCCAGAGTCCGGCCGGGCCGCGAGAGGCACCAACATCGTCAACATCCTACCGGTGGAGCCGGGGGAGAGCGTCAGCGCCATGACCCACACCCCGGACCTGGAGCACAAGGACCACTTCCTGGTGATGGTCACCCGGAACGGCACCGTCAAGCGCCTGCCGGTGACGGCCCTGCGGAACATCCGCACCAGCGGCATCCGGGCTTTGAACCTGGACGAGGGGGACGAGCTCATCTCCGTCCGGGAGACAGACGGCACCAAGAAAATCCTCATCGCCACCCACGACGGCCAGGCCATCTGCTTCGACGAGAACGACGTGCGGCCCATGGGCCGGGAGGCCGTGGGCGTCCGGGGCATCCGCTTGAAGGAGGGGGACTACGTGGTGGGGGCCGCCCGGGCCACTGAGGGCCGGAACGTCCTCACCATCACGGAGAAGGGCTACGGCAAGCAGACCCCGGTGAAGGAGTATGGTGTCCAGTACAGGGGTGGTCAAGGAAGGAAAAACTACGAGGTCACGGAGAAGACCGGCAAGATCGTGGCCATCAAGGTGGTGGACGGCAGCGAGGACCTGCTGGTGGTGACGGAGAAGGGCGTGCTCATCCGCACCGCCGTCAGCGACATCAAGGTCACCAACAACCGGGCCACCCAGGGCGTCATCGTCATGAAGTTCAAGGAGGAGGGAGACCAGGTCATCTCCATCGCCCTCACCGAGAGGGAGGAGGACGATGAGCCCTCTGAGGCGGAAACCGGCGGCGCCGGTGAGACTGCCGCTCCCGGGGAGGAGGCGTAAGCCATGAGACGAAATATGCGCTACCGCCCCAGCAAGTCCTCCTGCGTGTTCGGCGGCATCGTCGGAATTATCTTCACCTGTATCGGACTGTTTGTAGTGATCCCCACCTTTGGTCCATTCGGTATTCTCTGGACCCTGCTCGCCCTGGGCATCACCGTCTACCAGTTCGCCATGGCGGCGGGGAAGGTGAGCAGGGGCAGCTGGTCCATCGAGGACGAGGACGGCGAGGGGAGCGGCGCCGCCGGGGACGGCTCCGGCAGGTCCGCCCAGGACCGGCTCACGGAGCTCCAGAACCTCTACGACCGGCGGCTCATCAACCAGGAGGAGTATGAGGCCAAGCGGCAGGAGATCCTGAAAGAGCTGTAAAAATGAAAACAAACAGTATTATCGGTTTTTGATAATACTGTTTGTTTATGTTATGAGGGCGTTATTGGGGGTTTTGCCGGGGGCTACGCGCCCCCGGACCCCGGCATTTATCGACGGGGCCTGCCTGGCCCCGGACCCCGGGTGCGCCTGAAGTCAGCCGCTTCATCACCTGGTCCCCGGGCCTTCCCGGCCCGGACCCGGGGTACTTTTCCCTCGCCGGAAAAGTACCCAAAAGGGCGCCAGGGAGACCCTGGACCCCCTTTGTTTGCCCAATCGGTCTTGATCAGATTTGCTGCTGCCTTGCCACTGAAATACCTTTTTTTAGCATCTGATCTGCGGCGGGTATCTGGTCCGGCTTCGGCTGTCGCCCTGTTAAAGGGAAAGATGGATCAACCGTTGCATACCAAGAAATACCCTTCATCCCGAGGGCCGTCAGGCGAAGATCGTAGCCCACCGCACCGGTTACGAGAGACCCGGAGGCCCCGCAGTATTTCAGTGGCTGCCCGGTATCAATCTCGTAGTGTCCGATTGGGCAAAAAGCGGGGGTCCAGCCCGAAGGGGGCTGGCGCTTTTTCGGTTCACTTTTGTGCGTACAAAAGTGAACCCCGGGGT
>CALWYI010000197.1 GCA_944385715.1 uncultured Oscillospiraceae bacterium
CATGTCCCGGCGCATGGCGGCCATCATGGCGGGGGTGGCGCACCAGAAGCCCACGCCGTGGCTCCAGCCCTCCGGGGCCACCTCGAACCAGAAGACGGGGTAGCTGTCCGCGTTGCCGTCCGCCTGAGGCGGCCGCAGGGTGAACCACAGGTGGTCCTTGTAGGGCCCCCGGCCGTGGAGCCGCCGGGCGTCCCGGTAGATCCGGGAGACATGGAGGTTCAGCGCCAGCTTGGGAAATTTCTCCCCCATGAGGGCCTGGGCCTGGGCGCCCAGCTCCACGGTGGGCTGGTACAGGCAGCGGAGGTATTCCGCCTTGTGGGCCAGAAACCAGCTCCGCTCGTTATTGAAGCGGATGCCCCAGAGAAAGTCCAGGGTCTCTCCGCTGTATCCGGTGAACATGACATTGCTCCTTCCGCAGTGTGATCGAACGGTATCATCATAGCCGCCGCCGCGGGGCTTGTCAAGGGACCCCGGGTCCCGCCGCCGCTGGAAAAAGGAACCGCCGCCTGCATCCGCAGGCGGCGGTTTTTGCGGCAAGGCGGTCACAGCCTGGAGTAGCCGTGGCTGTTCACCAGGGCGTCCAGCTTCTGTCCCTGGGTGCAGAGGGGGCACTGGTGGCTGGGGAAGGTCTGGTAGTTGGGCAGGTCCGCCGGATCAAAGACGGCGTTGATCTGCAGGCCGTTCACCTCCGGCACCGCGCTGAAGATGGAGGATACGCCTGCCACGGCGCCTCCGTAGTACTGGATGCACTCGGCGCTCTTCTGCACGGTGATACCGGTGGTGACGGAGGCCATCAGGATCAGCACGTGCTTGCCCCGGATCATGGGCTGGAGGTTGTCCCGGAAGATGATCTGGCCGAAGCCGTCATACTCCGGGGAGACGATGTAGATGGTCTGATGGGCGTTGATGGACATGAAGCCGGAGCGGTTGAGCTCCTGGGCCAGATAGGCGCCGATGATCTGGGTGCCGTCCAGGCAGAGGATGGTGTCCACCACGGTGCTGGAGATGTACTGGGTGACCAGCACCCGGGCGGCCTCCTCCGCCTCACTCTGCCGGGATTTCAGAGTGGTCATGTCCAGGTAGTAGTTGACGTGGGAGTTGCTGGTGGCGAAGTGTCCGGGGATGACCTTCAGAATGACGTTTCCCTTTCTGGATATCAGCTTGAACATGCGCTCTTCCATAGTGTTGCCTCCCTTTCCCCTCCTGCCGGGGCAGGAGAAATAATGTCATACTTATTATACCGGGAAGGGGCGGCGACTGCAAGAGAAGATGGAAGAAATTGCAGATTTTGCCATTCGTAGGCCGCCGGCGCACAAAAAGCACAGAAAAGACCGCCTGCCGCGCAGCGGCGGGGCGGGGCCCCCTCCGTCCGCGGAGCGGAGATGCGATACGGCCCGCACATTTGGACAAAGTCCGCAAACCGTTGAAAATACAGGACTTTCCTGACGGTCGAGTGGGAAATCGGGGCGATTTTATTGACTTGGCCCCCGGATGGGTATATGGTGGAGCCACCTGCAGGACTTTGATGAGCGAGGAGCAAACCACATGGAGAGCAAAAAGCATTTTGGAGAGTATATCTGCCGGCGGCGCAAGGAACTGGGGCTTACCCAGCGGGAGTTCGCCGACAAGCTGTATGTGACGGAATCGGCGGTGAGCAAGTGGGAGCGGGGCCTCAGTTACCCGGATGTGACGCTGCTGCGGGACATCTGCGCGGTGCTGGACGTCAGCGAGCACGAGCTGCTCACCGCCAGTGTGGACACGGAGCGGCGCACCGCCGAGCGTCTGGCGGAGAAGTATCTGCGGCTGACGAGGACATACCGGGTGGTACAATATGTGCTTTACGGCGCCATCCTGCTGGGCTGCGCCATAGGAAACCTGGCCGCCCAGGGGACCCTCAGCTGGTTCTGGATCGCCTTGGGATCGGTGCTGCTGGCGGCCTCCCTGACCTTGGCGCCGGCTCTGGCGGGCCTGCGGCAGGAGCTGATCCCCTATCGGGCCAGCATCTCCCTGGGGAGCGCCCTGGCCTCTCTGGAGCTGCTGCTGCTGTTCTGCTGCCTGTACAGCGGCGGGGACTGGTTCCCCATGGCGGGGATGGGCGTACTGTTTGGCATGAGCATCTTTATCATACCGGTGGTGTTGTGGCAGCTGCCGCTTGCGGCGCTGGAGGGGCGGCGGGTGAGCGCGTACCTACTGGCGGAGACGGCGCTGCTGGAGCTGCTGCTCCTGACCGGGTGTCTGTATACCGGCGGGGACTGGTTCCCTATGGCGGCGGTGGGGGTGCTGTTCGGGCTGAGTCTGTTCATCCTGCCGGTGGTGCTGCGGCAGCTGCCGCTGCCGGCGGCCCTGGAGGGGCGGCGGCTGAGCGCATACCTGCTGGCGGAGACGGCGCTGCTGGAGCTGTTGCTGTTGACAGGCTGTCTGTACAGTGGCGGGGACTGGTTCCCCATGGCGGCAGTGGGGGTACTGTTCGGCGTGAGCCTGTTCATCCTGCCGGTGCTGCTGCGGCAGCTGCCTCTGGGAGCCTTTGTCGCCCGCAACAAGCTGCTGGTGTGGTTTGCCGTGGAGACGGTGCTGCTGTTTGTGCTGCTGGCGGTGGGCCAGTGGTACAGCGGCGGCAGCTGGCTGTGGAGCGTGGGGGTCCCGGTGACCCTGGTGGGACTGTCCCTGCCCTGGGGGCTGATGGCCCTGGGGCGGTATCTGCCGGTGGGACCCTGGATCAGAGGAGCCCTGTGCGCTTTCTGGGCGGGGCTGTGGACATGGCTCTCCCCCTGGGCGGTGGACCGCGTCATGCTAGCAAACGGCTGGAACGACGATCCCTACCGCCTGAGCTGGCCCTTTGCCTTTTCCGGCGGCGTGGGGCCTGTCCAGACGCTGGGCGTGGCGGTGTTTGTGATGTGGTTCGTGGCGGCAGCGCTGGCTGTGACGGGAATTCTGGCGGCCAGACGGCGCAAATAAGGAAACAATACGTCCTTGTCACGGGTGTGAATTGATTTTTTCCCTGCCAGGGGTACAATGATAATAGAAGGACGGGGCGGCGGCCCCGGCCAATCAAAATGATCGCAGGTAAGGAGGCAGGGAAAC
>CALWYI010000198.1 GCA_944385715.1 uncultured Oscillospiraceae bacterium
CCGCTGAGCAGCACGATGGCCAGGCCCTGCTGCCAGGTGTAGCCCATGCCGAAGCAGATGGTGTAGGTGAAGAAGGCGTTGAGGCCCATGCCGGGGGCCTGGGCGAAGGGGACGTTGGCCATGAGGCCGGTGAGAGCGGTGCCGATGGCGGCGGAGATGCAGGTGGCCAGAAGGACCGCGTTGAAGTCCATGCCCGTCTGGCTGAGAAGGCCGGGGTTGACGAAGATGATGTAGGCCATGGCGAAGAACGTGGTCACGCCGCCTACGATCTCCGCCCGGTAGCTGCTGCCCCGTTCGGAGATCTTGAAGAACTTATCCATATTTTCTCCTCCTTTTACAAGCTTGCGGGGGGCGGAAAATGCCCCTGTGTGATAGCCACATTTTACACGAAGCAGGGTAAAAAGGAAACCCCTATTCGTGCATCCCTACCAGAATTTGTATAACATAACGGTTTTCCATAGCGCACATTGTCTAAAATTCTCCTTTTTGCGGCAGGAAGGGAAAATTTTCTTCCCCCGTGACCGAAAATGTGGTATCCTGAGGGCAGAAACAGCGGGTCCGCCATGGGCGGACGGAAAGAGAAAGGGGGAACACGCATGCCTACGGATATTGATACCTCCACCCTGGAGGAGGCCGTGCAGAAAAGCTGGGGGAAAATGACCCTGGAGCAGCTCCTCACATCCCTGATCATCCTGGTGGTCTGCCTGATCGTGGTGAAGCTCATCATAACCCTGGTGCGCCGCATCACCGGCAGATCAAAAATGGACGAGCGGGTGGGCCGGTACATCCTGGGGGGCGTCAAGGCCGTCCTCTATGTGCTGACCATCCTCATCGTGGCCCAGAGCCTGGGCATCCCGGTGACGTCCCTCATCGCTCTGGTGAGCGTGTTCGGCCTGGCGGTGTCCCTGGCCATCCAGGACGTTCTCAGCAACGTGGCGGGGGGCATGGTGATCCTCTTCTCCAAGCCCTTCTCCATCGGCGACTACGTGGAGACCACCGACGGGGAGGGGGCCGTGGTGGAGATCAGCCTCACCCACACGAAGCTGGACACCTACGGCGGGCAGCGGGTGATGCTGCCCAACAAGGCGGTGGTGGCCGGGAAGATCATCAACTATTCCGCCCGGGGCATCCGTCGGGTGGACCACGCCATTACCGCCTCCTACGACGACAGCACCGAGGCGGTCCGGGACGCCTGCCTGCGGGCGGTGTCCAGAACGCCCTACGTCCTGGAGGACCCGGCCCCGGCGGCGGTGCTCACCGCCTACAAGGAGAGCTCCGTGGAGTACCACGTCCGCTTCTGGGCGGACATCGACCACTTCTGGGACGCCTACAGCTACTCCCTGGAGGAGATCCGCCGGTGCTTCGCCGAGGACGGCATCACCATGACCTACAACCACCTCAACGTTCACATCGTGGAGAACACGGGGAGAGAAGCAAAGGAAAGGTGAGAATATTATGCTGGAATTCAGAACCGTGCAACTGAAAAACGTGCCCCGGCTGCGCAAGTACTACAGCAAGTGCGACTATCGCCTGTGCGAATACTCCGCGGGGGTGAAGCTCATGTGGCGCCAGCACTGGCACCCGGCCTTCGCCGAGAGCCACGGCTGCCTGGTGGTCCTCAACCTGAGCCACCACTTCGGCCACATCTTCGACTACCCCGTCCCCCTGCCGGGGGTGGGGGATGTGGACGCCGCCCTGGACGACATCGACGACTGGTGCCGGGAGAACGGCATCGCCCCCATCTTCGGCGTGGTGCCCCAGGAGGAGCGGGAGCACCTCATGGACCGCTACCCCTACACGGTGGTGGACAACGACCGGCTGTGGCAGGACTACCTCTACCGGGCGGAGGACCTCATGACCTTCGCCGGGCGGCGGTACTCCGGCCAGCGCAACCACATCAACAAGTTCCGCAAGCTCTACCCCCAGGCCGTCTACCGCCCCATCACCCGGGAGGACGCGGACAAGGTGGAGGCCTTCTGGGAGGAGTTCCACCGGATCTTCAACAAGGAGCAGGCCCTGGCCAAGCTGGAGGTGTGCTCCGCCCGCAAGCTGATGCGGCAGGTGGGCAAGCCCTGGGTAAAGGCGGGGGCTATCGAGCTGGAGGGCAAATTCATCGCCATCTCCCTGGCGGAGGTCTGCGGGGACACCCTGGTGTGCCACATCGAGAAGGGACTGCCCCAGTACGAGGGGGTCTACCCCACCATGGTCCAGGCCTTCGCCGCCGCCAACGCCCAGGGCCTGCGGTGGATCAACCGGGAGGACGACGCCGGGGACAAGGGCCTTCGCACCAGCAAGCTCCAGTACCTGCCGGCGGAGCTGGGAGCCAAGGTCCGTATCCGGGTCCGCAACGAGCTGGCCTACCTGGACACAATCCCCCCGCTGGCCAGCGAGCGGCTGACCCTGGACGCCCTGACGGAGGCGGACAGGGAGGCCTACAACCGGCTGTGTCTGGACGACGACCGCAACCGCTGGTGGGGCTACGACTACCGGAAGGACCTGAAGGGGGAGCTGACGGAGGACTACTTCCTGGCGGTGGCCCGGCACGACTTCGCCAGCAAGCTGGCGGTGAACTTCGCCATACGGCTGGACGGCAAGTTCATCGGCGAGGCGGTGCTCTACAACTTCGACTACAAGGGCGGGGCGGAGCTGGGCTGCCGCATCCTGCCGGAGTACGCCGGGAACGGCTACGGGGCGGAGGCCTTCCAGCGGGCGGCGGAGTGGAGCGTCTACCAGCTGGGGCTCTACCGGCTGAAGGGGAAGTGCTACAAGGAGAACGAGGCCTCCCGGAAGATGCTCTCCGCCTGCATGCGGCCCGCCGGGGAGGACGAGACCTTCTACTACTTTGAAAAAACGGTATAGGCGCTTTCGGAGGCGGGACACCGCCTCCGAAAATTTTTCTATAAAAATGAAAATTGTTATTGACAGGTCGGGGCGGTTTTAGTATAATAACCCTTGCCGTTCGGCGAAACGGAAGCTTGGGAGCATAGCTCAGCTGGTTAGAGCACCTGCCTTACAAGCAGGGGGTCACTGGTTCGAGTCCAGTTGTTCCCACCAGGA
>CALWYI010000199.1 GCA_944385715.1 uncultured Oscillospiraceae bacterium
CACCTCCGGCATGTGGAAGCAGGTGTAGCCCACCGCCAGCCTGCCCTCGTCCCTGGCCTGCTGGATCAGCTCGTTGTGGCTGTTCTCCAGCAGCTTCTCAAAGTAGATCAGATGCTTCAGGTCCTTCAATAATCACACCTCTTTCCCTTTCTCTCCGCCGGAGGGCAGGATGCCCAGCCGGGTCAGGCATGCCGCCGCCCCTCTCAATATCGCCGCCTCCGGCGGCAGGTCGAATACGCTTTTGCCCCGGATATCGTTTTCCGCCTGTACTTTGTCCGCGGGGATGGCCGCCAGCAGCTCGATGCCGCCCAGGTCCAGCTCCGAAGCCATCGCCGGGTCCTCCAGGCGGTTGACCACCGCGCCGCAGCGCCGGAACATCACCAGCTCCTCCGCCACCCGGCGGATAGTCTGGATTACCTGAGTGCCCCGGCGGCTGGGGTCCGTCACCAGCACCAGGTGGGTCACCTTCTCCATGACCCGCCGGTTGATCTGCTCCACGCCGGCCTCCCCGTCCACCACCACATAGTCAAAGTCCCGGGCCAGGAGAGTCATGACCTCCTTGAGATAGGCGTTGACGGTGCAGTAGCAGCCGGCGGCCTCCGGCCGCCCGATGGCCAGGAAGGCGAAGCGCCGCTCCTCCACCAGGGTGTCCAGGATCCGGAAGCGGGCCTCCCCCAGTAGCTCAATGGCCGCCCGGGGCGCGCCGTTTTCCGCGCTGGCCACAATGGCCTTGCGGATGTCGTCCAGGGTCTCCCGGACCTCCACCCCCAGGGCGCCGGCCAGGCCCACCGCCGGGTCCGCGTCGATGGCCAGGATTTTTTTATCGGGACAGGCCTCCGTCAGCAGGCGCACAAAAGCGGCGGAGAGAGCCGTCTTTCCCACGCCGCCCTTCCCGGCCACCGCGATAATCGTCGAATAGCGGTCCACCCGTTCTCCTTCCCCCTTCCCCGGGTCAAAGCAGGCGACCTGCGGCCTCCGGAACCGCCGCGGGGCCTGCACCGCGAAAACTATATGGTTATTTTACCATTTGCGCCCCTGCCTTTGCAAGATATATTGGCCAATTTGCCGCATCAACCGGCATCGGCCGCCGCCTGCGGCGCACAGCTTCTCCAGGCATGGAAAGAGGACCGGGTTTCCCCGGTCCTCTCAGCGCACTATTCTCTATCGCATCAGCAGGGCCATGACCGCCTTCTGGGCGTGGAGGCGGTTCTCCGCCTCATCGAAGATCTCGGTTGCGTGGGCCTCGAACACCGCCTCGGTGATCTCCTCCTCCCGGTGGGCGGGCAGGCAGTGCTGCACCATGCAGTCCGGCTTTGCCACGGCCATCAGCGCGTCGTTCACCTGGTAGCCCACAAAGGCCTTCGCTCGCTGGGCCCGCTCCCCCTCGCGGCCCATGGAGGCCCATACGTCGGTGAAGATCACGTCCGCGTCCCTGGCCGCCTCCACGGGATCGGCGGTGAGGGTGAAGCCGGCGTCGGCAACGGATTTGGCAAAATCCAGCACCTGGGGGTCCGGCGTATAGCCGCCGGGGCTGGCAATGGACACGTCCATGCCGCACTTGAGACCGCCTACAATAATGGAGTTGGCCATATTGTTGCCGTCGCCGATGTAGCAGGCCTTCAGTCCCTCCAGCTGGGCCTTGTGCTCCCGGACGGTCATCAGGTCCGCCAGCACCTGGCAGGGGTGGCTGAAATCCGTAAGGCCGTTGATGACGGGAACAGAGCCGTATTTCGCCAGATCCTCCGCCTCCTGCTGGGCATAGGTACGGATCATGATGCCGTCGCAGTAGCGGCTGATGACCCGGGCCGTGTCCTGGACCGGCTCCCCGCGGCCGATCTGGCTGACGGAGTCGGAGAGGAACAGGGCGTGGCCCCCCAGCTGGAACATCCCCACCTCGAAGGACACCCGGGTGCGGGTGGAGTTCTTGGAGAAGATCATGGCCAGGGTCTTGCCCTTGAGGACCTCGTGGGGAATGCCGTGCTTCTGGTCGTACTTGAGCTGGTCCGCCAGATCCAGGATCTCGTAGATCTCCTCCCGACTCAGGTCCAGCAGCTTCAGCAGGTGCTTGTTCTTCATGGCGCTCTCCTTACTTCATCACCCGGGCCATAACGGCAAGGCCCTTGTCGATCTCTTCCCTGGTGATCACCAGCGGCGGCAGCAGCCGGAGGGTGTCCTTCCCGGCGGTAAGGGCCAGAAGCCCCGCGTCCCGGAGCTTGGCGCACAGCTCCTTATGGGTCATCCCCTGGATGCCCACGCCGATCATGAGGCCCATGCCCCGGATGCCGGAGACATGGGGACTATTGAGAGCGGCGATCCCGGCGCGCAGGTACTCGCCCTTCTCCTTGATCTCCTGGAAGAACGCTGGAGTCATGGCGTCCATCACCACGCCGGCGGCAGCGGCGGCCATGGGGTTGCCGCCGAAGGTGGAGCCGTGGTCACCGGCCCCCAGGACCTTCCGGCACTTCTCATTGGTGAGGAAGCCGCCGAAGGGCAGGCCCCCGGCGATGCCCTTGGCAAAGGACACCACGTCGGGCTGGATGTCAAACTGCTGGAAGGCGAAGAGGGAGCCGGTGCGGCCGATGCCGGTCTGGACCTCATCGATGAGAAGGAGCCAGTCCTTCTCGGCGCAGAGCTTGGCCACCGCCTGGACGTAGTCCTTGTTCAGGGGGTTCACGCCGCCCTCGCCCTGGATGAGCTCCATCATCACCGCGCACACGTCGTCCCCGCTCTGGGCCAGGAGGCTGTCCTTGTCGTTGGCGTCGGCGTAGCGGAAGCCCTCGGTGAAGGGGAAGAAGAACTCGTGGAAGTGGTCCTGACCGGTGGCCTTCAAGGTGGTGATGGTCCGGCCATGGAAGGAATTCTTCAGGGTGATGATGGTGGCGCGGCCCTGGCCGTACTTATCGAAGGAGTACTTCCGGGCGGTCTTGATCATGCCCTCATTGGCCTCGGCGCCGGAGTTGCCGAAGAAGGCCGCCGCCATGCCGGAGGCGGGCACCAGCTTAGCCGCCAGGGCGGC
>CALWYI010000200.1 GCA_944385715.1 uncultured Oscillospiraceae bacterium
CGCCAGGGGCTTGGGCTCCATGGGGACCCCGGCGGCGCGGAGCATCTCAAAGGTATCCCGGGCGCTGTTGCCCAGGGCCAGCACCGCCGCCCGGGCCGGGAGGACATAGCGGCCCGCCGGTCCCCGGACCTCCAGGGCGGTAAGGCGGCCCGCCTCCCGCACCAGGCCGGTGACCTGGTGGCCGAAACGGATGTCGCAGCCTAAGCTTATCAGTTCCCGTCGGAGGCTTGCCAGCACCCGGTGGAGGTAGTCGGTGCCCACGTGGGGCTTGGCGTCCCAGAGGATGCTCTCCGGCGCGCCGTGGGCCACCAGCTCCCCCAGGATAAATCGGTGGCTGGGGTCCCGGGTGCCGGTATTCAGCTTGCCGTCGGAGAAGGCGCCCGCGCCCCCCTCGCCGAACTGGACGTTGGACTGGAGATCCAGCTGGCCGGTGGCCCAGAACCGCTCCACGTCCTCCGCCCTCTCCTCCACCGGCTTGCCCCGCTCCAGCAGAATGGGTCTTGCCCCGCAGCGGGCCAGGGCCAGGGCGCAGAACAGGCCCCCCGGTCCCGCGCCCACCACCACCGGGGGAACATCCGGCGGCTGTACCGGCGGCGGCAGGCGGTAGCGCTCCTTCTCCGCCCGGGACACCTGGCAGCTGCGGCACCGCCGCAGCACCTTCTCCTCGTTCTTCACTTTTACCCGCAGGGTGTACACCAGGCGGACCGTCTCCCGGGCGTCCACCGCCCGGCGGAGGATGGTCAGCGCCTGGATCTCTCCCGGCGGAAGGCCGAGGATAGCCGCCGCCTTCTCCCCCAGGCGGTCCTCGCTCTCCTCCAGAGAGAGGATCACACGTTCGATCTGCAGCACGATGCCGCTCCTTTCCGGGGCACAGCCCCTCAGGGATTTTGTCTGCCGCGGTAGCCCAGATCAAAGGAGATCCGCTCCGCCGCGCTCAGCAGCAGCCTGGTGGCCCGCTCCAGCTCCGGGGAGTTGACCCGGCGGAACATGCCCACCACGCAGATGGCATATATGGCCTGGCCCTCCACGTTGAATACCGGCGCCGCCACGGACCTGAGGCCGATCCGCAGCTCGCCGTTTTCGATGGCGTAGCCCTGGCGGAGAATCTGCTCCATCTCCCCCTCCAGAGAGGCGAGGTCCGTGTGGCTGTGGGGGGTGTAGGCGGCAAAATCACAGCTGCGCAGCAGGGCCCGCCGCTGGGCGGCGGGCAGATAGGCCAGCAGCAGCTTTCCCTGGGAGGTGCAGTGAACGGGCAGACGGGAGCCCTTTTCCGACACCACCCGGAAGTTGCTCCGGGCGTCGGCGCTGTCCAGGATCAGCACGTCTCCCCGGTCCAGCGTGGCGATGGAGGCGGTCTCGCCGGTCTCCTCCGCCACGTGGCGCAGGGGCTCCGCCGCGGCCTCCAGCACGTTCCACCCCCGGCTCACGGCGCAGCCGTACTCGAAGAGACGGATGCCCAGCCGGTAGCGGCCATCCTCGTCGGACTGCTCCACCACGGCGCTACTGCGCAGGGCGGAGAGAAGGCCGTGGACCGTGGCCTTGGGCATCCCCGTCCGCCGGGACAACTCCCCCAGGGTCAGGGGGGTCCGGGCCTCCGCCAGGCAGGAGAGCAGGTCCATGGCCTTGCACACCGACTGGACCCGGCCCGGTTCCCTATCCGCCATGGCGCTTCCCCCTCTCCTCCAGACGGCCGGACCGGCAGGCGATGAGCTGGGCGGCGATGGACACCGCGATCTCCGCCGGGGTGTCCCCGCCGATGGGCAGGCCGATGGGGGACCAAATCCGGTCAATCTCCTCCGCCGGGAAGCCCGCCGCCAGCAGCTTCTCCCGGGTGGCCGCCACCTTCCGGCGGCTGCCGATACACCCGATGTACCGGGCGGGGGTGGCGAGGGCCTGGCGTAGCACCTCAAAATCCGCCTGGTGACCGGGGGTCATGATGACCACGTAGTCCGCCGCCGTCACCGGCGGCAGGTGGGCGAAGGCGTCCTCGTAGGGGAGGCAGTACACCTCCGCCGCCTGGGGCAGAGCCGCCCGGCTGGCGGCGTCGGGCCGCTGGTCACAGACCACCACCCGGAAATCCGTCATGGCCAGGATGGGCGCCAGGGCCCGTCCCACGTGGCCGCCGCCGAAGAGGTATACCGTGCCGGGGCGGCTGAGGGGCTCGCCGTACAGGGTCACATCCCCTCTGACCAGCCGGGGACGGCTGCCAAGGACCTGGACCACATTCTCGCGCGGGAGGTCCGCAAGGCCAGTCAGGGGGCCATTTTTGTCCCACAGACCCCAGCGCCAGCGGCCCTCCCCGTCGATGGCGGTAATGAGCCATGCCTCCCGGCCGCTGTCCACCAGGGACAGCGCCTGCTCCGCCAGGGGCAGAAGGCCCCTGTCCGCCGGGTCCAGGTACTGGAGGAACAGCTCCACGCTGCCGCCGCAGATCATGCCGATGTCGGCGATCTCCCCGGCGGAGAGGCGGTAGGACTGGAACCGGGACCGCTTCTCCTGAAGAAGTTCCCCGGCCAGAGCGGTGCAGCGGTACTCCACCGCGCCGCCGCCCACGGTGCCGACAGTACTGCCGTCCGCCGTCACCAGCATCTTGGCCCCCGCGCCCCGGGGCGTGGAGCCCTCGCTGGCAATGACGCTGCACAGCACCGCCCCCTGCCCGGCAGAAAGGGCCCGGCACAGTGCGGAATATATCTCTTTCACAGAAAAATATCCCCCTTTTCTGCTGGGATAGTAATTGACAAAGCCAAAAGCAGGCGCAAACTGGACGTCCTTTTCGCCCCGCCGGACAGCGGCGCTGCCGCTCCGCCAGCCCCTGAAGCCTGCGCCGCGGGCGGCCATTTGTTTTTATATTTTACCATATCCCTGTTCACCATACAAGATCGGCGTTTGCTATGGGCGAACAGGCAAAGAAACCCTAAGGGGCCATGCGGCACAAGCCGCATGGCCCCTTAGGGTTAGGAGAGAAAGAGGAAGAATGTCTCGGAATCTGTGTCAGGCGGCGTTTCTGCCGCT
>CALWYI010000201.1 GCA_944385715.1 uncultured Oscillospiraceae bacterium
AAGCCAAGGTAATCGATTTCCAGGGCACAGAGGGCCTGGTCCGCCACATCCTTTGTGATAACGCCGTCGGCCTTCACCTGGGCGAAGTCCCGGACGCGGCGGAGCATCCGGTTGGCGATCCGGGGGGTGCCCCGGCTGCGCCGGGCAATTTCCATAGCGCCGTCGGGCTCAATGGGGGCCTCCAAAATCCCGGCGGACCGGGTAACGATCAGCGCCAGCTCCTCGGGAGTGTAGAGCTCCAGCCGTAGCGTCACGCCGAACCGGTCCCGGAGAGGCGCGGAGAGCTGTCCGGCCCGGGTGGTGGCCCCGATCAGGGTAAACTTCGGCAGGTCCAGCCGGATGGAGTTGGCGGAGGGACCCTTGCCGATGATGATGTCGATGGCGAAGTCCTCCATGGCGGGATAGAGCACCTCCTCCACCGAGCGGTTGAGGCGGTGGATCTCATCCACGAAGAGGATGTCGTTTTCGTTGAGGTTGGTGAGGAGGGCCGCCAGATCCCCGGCCTTCTCGATGGCGGGGCCGGAGGTGATGCGGACGTTGACCCCCATCTCGTTGGCGATGATGCCGCTGAGGGTGGTCTTGCCCAGGCCCGGAGGGCCATGGAGCAGCACGTGGTCCAGGGGTTCATGGCGCATCCTGGCCGCCTGTATGAACACCTCCAGGTTGCCCTTGGCCTTCTCCTGGCCGATGTACTCCTTCAGCGTTTTGGGCCGCAGGGAGTACTCCCCCTCGTCCGCCGCCGTCAGGGTGGTGGTCACCAGGGAGGGTTCCTCCTCCATGTATACGTCGTTACCGGAAAAATCAATACTCAAAGGTCCTTCTCTCCCCTTTCCGCCCTACAGACGCCGGATTATGTCAATAGCGGATGATGTAGTAGATCACATAGGCCCAGCTCATGAGGCCGTGGACAATGGCCCAGAATACTGAGTGCCAGTTGGTATAGGAAATCACCATGGCGAGACAGGTGCCGAAGGTAATTCCAGACTTTACAATCGTTTTTGTCGTTTTACGATTTTCGTATTCCATAATCGCTCTCTTTCTTATAGATCCAAGTCCCGCAGGCAGTCCAGGAAGGCGTCCTCGCCCCAGGTGTTGATCTTGAAGAAGATGGCCTGGCTGCCGCCGGAGGTGATGGCGGAGAGGAACAGGCGGTCCCCCTCCCCTACCAGGGTCACGTTCATGCTCACCCGGTTGCCGCCGATGGCGCTGTAGCGCTCGTACACCCGGACGGCGCAGCGCACGCCCCAGGAGGACCAGTCGCTGCCGTCTTCGAAATTGGCGGACACGCCGGAGTCCATGACGGCTCGGTGGATTTTTTCCAGGACAGCGTCAAAGTTGCCGGTGATCTGCCGCTCCAGCTTGGCCATGGCGATACCTCCTTCTCTTTATGCCTTTACCATCTTCTTGAGGGCCTGCCGGATGATCTGCTCCAGAGGCTGGGTAAGGTCCGCGTCCTTGAGGGCGATATTGATCTCCCCCTGGGAGTACCCCAGCACCGCCAGGGCGGCGGAGGCCTCGGAGAGCTTGTTGTCGGGGATGATGGTCACCGCCGGGCCGGGGACAGCCCCGCCGCCGGCGGATAGGGTCTGTCCCTTGCTGAGCTTGTCCTTCAGCTCCAGGATCACCCGCTGGGCGATCTTCTTGCCGATGCCCTGGGCGCAGGTGAGAGCCTTCTCGTCGCCGGTGATGATGCTGAGGGCCAGGTTGGCGGGGGTGGAGGCGGAGAGGATGCTGAGGGCCGCCTTGGGCCCCACGCCGCTGACGGAGATAAGCTGCTGGAAAAGGTTCAGCTCCTCCGCTGTGGCAAAGCCGTAGAGCTCCATGGCGTCCTCACGGACGTTGAGGTAGGTGTAGAGCTTCCCCTTCTCCCCCTTTTTCAGGCTGGAGAGGGTATAGGTGGTGGTGCGGCAGGCGTAGCCCACGCCGCCGCAGTCGATGACGGCCAGGTAGGGCTCCATATGGGCCACCGTGCCGTTTACGTAGTAGAACATGGTTCCTCCATCATCCGTCCCGGAAGACGGCATTTACTCCTTCAAAACATATTGAAACGCGCCGGTAAAATACAGCTCCAGCCGAAATTCCAAAAGGCGATCCTCCAGGTTCAGAAACCCCGTCAGATTCGCCTGACGGTACCCGTAGCTCTCATCCATAATGTCCAGGGAGAAGGATGGAAACTCCTGCAGGAAAGCAGAGAGAGTCATTTTCCTGCCGGTAAAGCTGCCGCAGTTGCCGCAGGGGACGCCGGTATATTCCATGATATATACGTAGGAACTCTCCCAGTCCACCCCGGTGATGAGCACATCGCCGTCCACTTGGCCGTAGGGCTCCGTGGTACGCACATAGCCGTACTGCGTCGCCAGACGCAGCGTGTCTCCATCCGCCTCCATAGCCATGACCTGGGCGTCGTGGAGGCTGAAAGGGGGATCTGTGTAAGGTTTCTTTACAACGATATGCATGGTGTTATCTTGTATCATACTTCTTGGGGTCGAAGACCCGCTCGGTGTTCAGCAGGGACGTGGCCGCCCGGCTATGGCAGATGGCCAGGGCCAGCGCGTCGGCGGCGTCGTCGGGCCGGGGGACCTCCTTCATCTTGAGAAGCCTCTGGGTCATGAGCATCACCTGCCGCTTGTCGGCGCCGCCGTAGCCCGCCACCGCCTGCTTGATCTGCATGGGGGTGTACTCGTATACCGGGATCCCAGCCCGCTCCGCCGCCAGCAGGATCACCCCCCGGCCGTGAGCCACGGCGATGCCGGTGGTGATGTTCTTGGTGAAGAACAGCTCCTCCACCGCCATCTCCTGGGGCTTGAACTGCCGCAGCAGCTCCTCCATGTCCTCGGAGATCTGTAAAAGGCGGCGGGACAGGGGCAGCCCCGCGGGGGTGGTGATGACCCCGTAGCGCAGGAGGGTCTGGCGGCTGCGGTCCGCCTCCACCAGCCCAAAGCCGATGGTGGCTACCCCCGGATCGATGCCCAGTACCCGCATACCGCTCCC
>CALWYI010000202.1 GCA_944385715.1 uncultured Oscillospiraceae bacterium
GGGTAAGCTTGTAGCGGGGGGGCACGGCGGCGTAGACGTAGCCCTGCTCGATGAGGGGGCGCATGAAGCGGACGAAGAAGGTCAGCAGGAGGGTCCGGATGTGGGCCCCGTCCACGTCGGCGTCGGCCATGATGATGACCTTGTGGTAGCGGAGCTTGGCGGGGTCGAACTCGTCCCCGATGCCGGCCCCCAGGGCGGTGATGACGGGCTGGAGCTTGTCGTTGCCGTAGACCTTGTCGGCCCGGGCCTTCTCCACGTTGAGCATCTTGCCCCACAGGGGGAGGATGGCCTGGAAGCGGGAATCCCGGCCCTGGGTGGCCGAGCCGCCGGCGGAGTCGCCCTCGACGATATAGAGCTCGGTGAGCTCGGGGTTGTTCTCGTTGCAGTCCCGGAGCTTGTCCGGCATGGCGGCGCCCCCCAGGGCGGTCTTGCGCCGGATGGACTCCTTGGCCTTCCGGGCAGCCTCCCGGGCCCGGTTGGCCATCATGGCCTTGTCCAGAATGGCCCGGGCCACCCGGGGATTTTCCTCCAGGTAGATCTCCAGCCCCTCGGATACCACAGAGGATACCAGGGTGCGGATGGCGGCGTTGCCCAGCTTTGCCTTGGTCTGGCCCTCAAACTGGGCGTCGGTGAGCTTCACGGAAATGACGCAGGTGAGGCCCTCCCGGCAGTCGTCGCCGGAGACCTTGTCGTCCCCCTTGATGATACCGGTCTTTTTGCCATAGGCGTTGAGGACGGTGGTGAGGGCCCGCTTGAAGCCCTCCTCGTGCATACCGCCCTCGGGGGTGTGGACGTCGTTGGCAAAGGAGACGATGGTGTCGTTGTAGTTTTCGTTGTACTGCAGGGCGATCTCCGCGGAGCTGTCGTCCTTCATGCCCCGCATGTAGATCACGTCGTCGTGGAGGACGGTCTTGTTCTGGTTGAGCCAGGTGACATACTCCCGGATGCCGCCCTCATAGCGCATCTCGTCCCGGTCCTCCTGACCGGGGCGCTTGTCCTCTGTGGTGATTTTCAGCCCCGCGTTGAGGAAGGCCTGCTGCTGCATCCGGGTGTGGATGGTGTCGTAGCTGTAGACGGTGGTGTCGAACATCTCCGGATCCGGCTTGAAGGTGACGGTGGTGCCGGTGCGGTCCGTGTCCCCCACCACCTTCATCTTCTGGGTGATCTCACCCCGGGCAAAGCGCATCTCATAGATCTTGCCCTCCTTGTGGACCTGGACAATGAGCCACTCGCTCAGGGCGTTGACCACGCTGGCGCCCACGCCGTGGAGGCCGCCGGAGACCTTGTAGCCGCCGCCGCCGAACTTGCCGCCGGCGTGGAGGACGGTGAAGACCACCTCCAGGGCGGGCAGGCCCGTCTGGGGCTGGATGTCCACGGGGATGCCCCGGCCGTTGTCGCTGACGGTGATGGTGTCGCCGTCGTTGATGGTCACCTCCACCGTGTCGCAGTAGCCCGCCAGGGCCTCGTCGATGGCGTTGTCCACGATCTCATAGACCAGGTGGTGGAGACCCGACTCGCTGGTGGAGCCGATGTACATGCCGGGGCGCTTGCGCACCGCCTCCAGGCCCTCCAGCACCTGGATCTCCGAGCCGCCGTAGGCGTGCTCCACCGGGGTGTTCATATTCTCGTTCAATTCAGACATATAGGGTAACCTCCGATTTGATTCAGGGAAAAAAGGGGCTTACAGGTCCGGATCGTCCATGTCGTCGGGTTCGTCGCCGGCGTCGCCGCCGCCCACGAACTCCATGGTCCGCATCCGCCGCTGCGCCTTGCAGTCCTCCACCTGCCGGAAGATCATCTCCTTGACCTCCCGGGGGATCCTGATATTGCGCAGCTCCAGGGTGGGCATGGTCTTGTCCGAGGAGTGGACGATGACGGAGCCCACGCCGAAGATCCGCTGGCCCAGGCTCAGCCGCAGCTCCAGGTCCCGGACCCGGTAGAGGAGGACCTCCTCCTCGTGGATATTCAAAAACCCTTTGACGCAGAAGATTCTGTCCTCGCTGAGCCGGTAGCGGGTGAAGGACAGGGGAAGGCCCAGGTGGCGCTTGCGGTCCTGCCAGAGGGTTGTGATTTCAGACATAGTTTTTCTCCTTTCGCGGCAGGTCCCGTCAGGGGACCCGTACAGAGCTGTCAGGGAAACGACAGGGCTTCCAGCCGCCCCAGCAGAGTGGCGGGGGCCAGGGAGGAGAGGTAGATCCGCTGCCAGCTGCCCCGGGGACAGCAGACCACCAGGGACTTGGGCAGATCCGGTCCCGCGTCCACGATCATGCCCTCCTCCTCCGCGGAGCGGAGAAAGGCCCGGGTGCTCCTGGCGGAGCTGGCGTTGTCCAGGTCGAAAATGCCGATGATGTCGTCGGTGGGCACCGAGATGCCGTTGCCGAGGTGCAGATACATGGTCCTCTCCTTTTCTTGCCGGCTGCCCGCCGGCGGGGGGTGCTGCCGCCTTCCCAGGCGACGGGGGGCTTCTTGTCAGAGGAGGGGTCCTCTGAATGTCTCTTGTTGGTTTTCGCTCTGCGGCGTTTCCGAATCCAGCCGCTTCGGCACTTTGGCTTTCCGGGGCTCCCCAGCCCAGGCTGCCCTCTCTGCCGCCTGCGGCGGCATTCACCTTGCGCCCCGGACCCGGGTAACTTTTTGTACGCACAAAAAGTCACCAAAAAAGCGCCAGGGAGACCCTGGACCCCTTTTTTGTCCAATCGGACACCATCAGGGGAGATGCTTGGTTGCCACTGAAACACCTCTCTGCCTCCGGCTCCCTCGTAATCGGTGCGGTGTGCTACGGACTTCGCCTGTCGGCCCTCGAGTCGATGGTTGTTTCTTTTTTTACTGACGAAAGCCTGTGCAGTTCCCGAAGAAGCAGGCAGCTCATTACAGAAAAACAGATGAATCTGACCCTTTAAGAGGGCGACAGCCGAAGCTGGACCAGATACCCGCCACAGATCAGATGCCAAAAAGCACTGGTTCAGTGG
>CALWYI010000203.1 GCA_944385715.1 uncultured Oscillospiraceae bacterium
GGCGCCGCAACCGGGAGAAATCATGCTGGGATACATCACAGAATTTTGGGAACAATTCAACTGGGGAGATCTTTTTGACGCACTGGGTCGGGTGCTGGCCGTTCTGATCTGCCTGACGGTCCATGAGACCTGCCACGGCCTGGCGGCCCTGGCGCTGGGGGACCCCACCGCCAAGCGGATGCACCGGCTCTCCTTCAACCCCCTCCACCACATCGACTGGCTGGGCCTTCTGGCCATGTTCCTCTGCGGCTTCGGCTGGGCCAAGCCGGTGCCGGTGGATATGCGCTACTTCAAAAACCCCAAGGCGGGCATGGCCCTCACGGCCCTGGCGGGCCCCGCGTCCAACTTTCTGCTGGCCCTGCTGGCCATGGGCGGCATGCGGCTGGTGTCGGCGCTGGCGCCGGTGAACGGCGTTGTCATATGGTTTTTTTATTTTCTTATGAATCTGGCGATCCTGAGCATCGGCCTGGGGCTGTTCAACCTGATCCCCATCCCGCCTCTGGACGGGTCCAAGGTCCTCTTTTCCCTCCTGCCGGAGAAGGCCTACTACACCCTCATGCGCTATGAGCGCTACGGCATGGTGATCATGCTGCTCATCGTGTGGCTGGACCTGGGGAGCAGCTATCTCTCCGCCGCCATCCTGACGGTGTATCAGTGGATGGCGGGACTATTCTTCTGACGGCGAGGTGTGGGAATGGAGAGCCCGGTATTCAAGCTGGAACAGGTGGTGCACAACCGGGGGGAGCTGGAGGATTTCGAGGGCCCTCTGGACCTGATATTGTTCCTGCTGAGCAAGAATAAAATTGAGATCGAGGACATCCCCATCGCGCTGATCCTGGACCAGTATCTCAGCTATCTGGAGCTGCGCCAGCAGATGGACCTGGAGGTGGCCAGCGAGTTCATCGCCATGGCCGCCCAGCTCATGTTCATCAAGACGAGGATGCTCCTCTCCATCGAGGACGAGGAGGCCCAGAGCGAGATGGACCTGCTGATCCGCTCCCTGGAGGAGCGGCGCAGCAGCGAGAACTACGCCCGGATCAAGGCGGCGGCGGCCAGGCTGGGCCCCATGGGGGAGTTCGGCCGCAACATCATGGTCCGGGGGCCGGAGCCGGTGGAGCGGGGAAAGGTGTACCACTATGACCACCAGCCGGAGGACCTGCTTGCCGCCATGGGAGAGATCGCGGACCGCAGCGAGCGGCGGGCTCCGCCGCCCCTTACCAACTTTACCGCCATTGTGCAGCAGGAGCCCTACCCTGTGGCCAGTAAGGCGGGGGAGATCCTGGAGCGGCTCAGGCGCATCGGCATCACCAGCTTCCGCCTGCTGTTCCGGGGCAGCCGCAGCCGCAGCGAGGTGGTGGCCACCTTCATCGCGGTGCTGGAGCTGTGCAAGGCCAAGATGATCCGTCTGGCGGGCAGCGACACCGACTGTACCGTCACCCCCACCGGCGAGGGTGGGGATACTCTGTCCCTGTGAGGTTCGTGCATGACACTGGAAATGAAGGAATTGGAAGCGGCGGTGGAGGGGATTCTCTTCGCCTCCGGCGAGCCGGTACATATCGACCGGATCTGCCTGGCCCTGGATATCGACCGGCTCTCCGCCCAGCAGCTCCTCCAGGGGCTGATGGACTACTACGCCTATGAGCGCCGGGGGGTGCGGCTGATCCGGATGGAGGACACCTGGCAGATGTGCTCCGCTCCGGACTATGCGGACATTATCCGCAGGGCCTTTGAGATCCGCAAGAGCGCCAAGCTCTCCCAGCCCGCCCTGGAGGTGCTCTCCATCATCGCCTACTATCAGCCCACCACAAGGGCCTACGTGGACCAGATCCGAGGGGTGGACAGCGCCTATACCGTGGGACTGCTGCTGGACCGCAAGCTCATCGAGGAGTGCGGCCGGCTCCAGGTGCCGGGGCGGCCCCGGCTCTACCGCACCACGAAGAACTTTCTCCGGGCCTTCCACCTCACCTCCCTGGAGGACCTGCCGGACCTGCCCGGTATGGAGACCGAAGGCCAGCTGCGGCTGGGAGACGACGGGGCGCTGGTAGAGGGAGAAATACCGGCGGAGGAGGCTCCGACGGAGAAGAGCGGGACGGACTGAGAGACCGGCCGCGCCGCTGTGGCCCGCGGCCCGGTTTGCCGCGCTTTATAAAACAAAGAGAGGGGCGTGTAAGGCTTGGCGGGGATCGTGATCCTGGGCGTGATACTGCTGCTCCTATGCCTTGTGCTGTTCACGCCCATCCTGGTCCGGGCGATCTGGGAGGAGGAGGGCCCCCTGGTCCGCCTCCACATCGGCCCGGTGAAGCTCCAGGCGTACCCCCCCAGGCGGGAGGAGAAGGGGGACAAGCCCCCGAAGAAAAAAAAGGCGTCTGAGAAAAAAGATACCGGGGAGAAACCGGCCAAAAAGCGGAAATCCATTACGGCGGAGCAGATCCTCTACCTGCTGGAGGCGCTGCCGCCCATTCTGGGCCGGGCCCTCCGGCGGGTGGGCCGCCGGGTCCGCATCGGCCCTCTGAAGGTGTGGCTGCTGCTCTCGGCGGAGGACCCGGCGGACACCGCCCTCCTCTACGGGCGGGTGGAGGCGGCCCTTATGGCGGCGCTGCCCATCCTCCACCGGCACCTCGCCATCCGGGACCAGGACATCCGCATCTATCCGGACTTTGAGGGAAACGGTACGGACTGTCGGCTGGACGTGGGCGTGTCCATCCGGCTGTGGGACGTGCTGGTGATCGGCCTGTGCGCCGGAGGCAGCGGGCTGAAGGCATTGATCGGCATGAAGCGCCTGGGGGCGAAGGACGCCGCCGGGGACACCAAAACAAGGAAAAGCGCGGCCGGAGCGGCTGACGCCGCCTGACGGGCGATGAAAGGAGAACACGGACATGGAGAAAAAGAATCCCCTCAATGAAGTGCTGCAGGAGAGCATGGCCAAGGTGCGGGAGATGGTGGACACCAACACCATCGT
>CALWYI010000204.1 GCA_944385715.1 uncultured Oscillospiraceae bacterium
CTACGTCCGCTGGGGGGACAAGGTCTACTCCCCCATCATCGACAAGGGGGAGGCGGACTTCATCCTCTCCTTCGAGCTGCTGGAGGCCGCCCGCTGGACGGAGTACCTGAAGCCCGGCGGAAAGATCATCACCAACACCCAGCAGGTGAACCCCATGCCCGTCATCACCGGCGCGGCAGAGTATCCCCAGGGCCTGGTGGAGAAGATGACCGGGGCCGGCATAGATGTGGACGCCATCGACGCCCTCTCCCTGGCGGAGGAGGCCGGGTCCGCCAAGGCGGTGAACCTGGTGCTCATGGGCCGCCTCGCCAAGTGGTTCGACTTCACAGACGAGGAGTGGATGGCCGCCATCGAGAAGAGCGTGCCCGCCAAGTTCCTGGACATGAACAAGAAGGCCTTTGCTCTGGGCCGGGAGGCGTGATACCGTGTCCGGCTTTCTCCCCGTGGCCTTCGGCGGAGCTCTGGGGGCCTGCGGCCGCTACGCTGTGAGCTTGCTCCCCTGGACGGACCGCTTCCCTCTGGCCACCCTGCTGACCAATCTGCTGGGCGCCCTCCTCATCGGCTTTGTGGCCGGACTCTCCGGCCAGGGGCGTCTCACAAAACAGTGGACCCTGTTCTGGAAAACCGGGGTCTGCGGCGGCTTCACCACCTTCTCCACCTTCTCCCTTGAGAGCATGGACCTCCTGCGGGAGGGGCGGTGGCTGGCCGGAGGGACCTACATTGTCCTGAGCGTCGGTTTATGCCTCATCGGCGTGGCTCTGGGACAGCGCATCAGTCAAGCTATTCTCCGCCCCTGAGGAGCGGAATGAAAGGATTAACATCTTATGGAACGTTACTATCAGCCCGAGATCGAGTGTGCCAGCCGGGAGCAGATCCTGGCCTGGCAGAACGAGCGCCTGGTCAAGCAGGTGCAGCATGTGTGGGACAATGTCCCCTACTACCGCAAAAAGATGGAGGAGAAGGGCCTCACCCCCGCCGACATCAAAGGCGTGGAGGACCTCCACAAGCTCCCCTTCCTCTCCAAGGACGACCTGCGGGAGGCCTATCCCTACGGCCTCCTCGGCATGCCCCTGAAGGACTGCGTCCGCATCCAGTCCACCTCCGGCACTACCGGACGGCGGGTGGTGGCCTTCTACACCCAGCACGACATCGACCTCTGGGAGGACTGCTGCGCCCGGGCCATCGTGGCCGCCGGCGGCACCAATGAGGATGTGTGCCATGTCAGCTACGGCTACGGCCTCTTCACCGGCGGCCCCGGCCTCAACGGCGGCAGCCACAAGGTGGGCTGCCTGACCCTTCCCATGTCCTCCGGCAACACCGACCGGCAGCTCCAGTTCATGGTGGACCTGGGTTCCACCATCCTCTGCTGCACCCCCTCCTACGCCGCCTATCTGGCGGAGAGCATCCATGAGCGGGGCCTCCGGGACCAGATCAAGCTGAAGGCCGGCATCTTCGGCGCCGAGGCCTGGAGCGAGGAGATGCGCCGGGACATCGAGGCGAAGCTGGGCATCAAGGCCTACGACATCTACGGCCTCACCGAGACCAGCGGTCCGGGCGTCAGCTTCGAGTGCAGCGAACAGACCGGCATGCACATCAACGAGGACCACTTCATCGCCGAGATTATCGACCCCGACACCGGCGAGGTCCTGCCCGAGGGCAGCAAGGGCGAGCTAGTGTTCACCTCCATCACCAAGGAGGCCTTCCCTCTCCTGCGCTACCGCACCCGTGATATCTGCATCCTGACCCGGGAGAAGTGCTCCTGCGGCCGCACCTTCGTGAAGATGAGCAAGCCCATGGGCCGCAGCGACGACATGCTCATCGTCAAGGGCGTCAACGTCTTCCCCTCCCAGATCGAGACCGTCCTTCTGGAGCAGGGCTACCCCGCCAACTACCAGATCATCGTGGACCGGGTCAACAACAGCGACACCCTGGAGGTCATGGTGGAGATGACGCCGGAGAACTTCTCCGACTCCCTGGCCAAGATCACCAACATGGAGAAGTCCCTGGTGGCCGCCCTGAAGGCCATGCTGGGCATCTACGCCAAGGTCCGCCTGGTGGCCCCCAAGACCATCACCCGCAGCGAGGGCAAGGCCGTGCGCGTCATCGACAAGCGCAAGATTTGAGAAGGGAGAAACGGATATGACCATTCATCAGATCTCTGTATTTCTGGAGAACCGGGCCGGCCAGCTGGCCGAGATCACCGGCGTTCTGGCCAAGAAGGGCATCGACCTGCGGGCCATCAACATCGCGGAGACCAGCGACTACGGCGTGCTGCGCCTCATCGCCGACAAGCCCCAGGAGGCCGCCGCCACCCTGCTGGAGCAGGGCTTCATCCTCTCCATGACCCCGGTGGTGGCGGTGAGCGTGCCCGATGAGCCCGGCGGCCTTGCCAGGGTGCTGGACGTGCTGGCCAAGGAGAACATCGACGTGGAGTACATGTACTCCGTGTTCGGACAGGTGGACGGCCTGGCCCACATGGTGTTCCGGGTGGCCGACACGGAGAAGCTCATCGCCGTGCTGAAGGCCAACGGCGTGGAGCCCATCTCCGGGGAGAACCTGGGCATCCGGTAAGCAGGAACCGTCCGCCCCGTTTGAACAGACACACGCAAAACAAAGTTTTGCGCAAACGTTCTTTTTGATCCTTTTTCTCTCAAGAAAAAGGATGACTACCCACGTGAAAGGACAG
Source organism: uncultured Oscillospiraceae bacterium (assembly GCA_944385715.1). Classification (GTDB taxonomy): domain Bacteria; phylum Bacillota; class Clostridia; order Oscillospirales; family Oscillospiraceae; genus Pelethomonas. Next base: position 2,687 of record CALWYI010000204.1, read on the forward strand.
ATCATCATGCAGGAAATGAGCAGAAAGAACAAGCTCTTCACCGACTCCGTCATCCGCCGGATGACCCGCATCTCCATCGACTGCGGCGCCATCAACCTGGCCCAGGGGTTCCCCGACTTCGATCCCCCCAAGGAGATGATGGACCGCCTGGCGGAGGTGAGCCATGAGGGCCCCCACCAGTACCCCATCACCATGGGCGCCCCC
>CALWYI010000205.1 GCA_944385715.1 uncultured Oscillospiraceae bacterium
ACCGGCACCTTCCGCTGGCCCACCAGCGGCTCCCTCACCTCCGACTACGGCTACCGGTACATCTTCGGCGGCAGTGACTTCCACGGCGGCATCGACATCGCCAACAAGAAGGGCACCAACATCTACGCCGCAGACGGCGGTGTTGTCACCTACGCCGGCTGGATGAGCAGCTACGGCTACCTCATCATCATCGACCACCAGAATGGCTACACCACCTACTATGGTCACAACTCCGAGCTGCTGGTCAGCGAGGGTGACAAGGTGTACAAGGGTGAGCACATCGCAGAGATGGGCGCTACCGGCCGCGTGACCGGCACCCACTGCCACTTTGAGGTCCGCTACAACGGCGAGCGGCAGGACCCCCTGGACTACCTGTCCTGATAGATAGGGATACGAGATCCCCGGGTATGGACCCGGGGATCTTTTTTGGTTTTTGGGGGCTGCGCGCTCCGCACCCCGGTACTGATCGATGGGGCCTCCCCGGCCCCGCACCCCGGTACTAGTCGCCGGGGGCTGCGCGCCCCCGCACCCCGGCGATTCCGAAGCCAGCCGCTTCGGGATGTGGCTCCCGGGCCTTCCCGGCCCGGACCCGGGGTACTTTTCCCTCGCCGGAAAAGTACCCAAAAGGGCGCCAGGGAGACCCTGGACCCCCTTTTTTGTCTAATCGGTCGATATCAAGGGAGGTGCCCGGTTGCCACTGAACCACCTTTTTTGCCTCCGGCTCCCTCGTGATCGGTGCGGTACTCTACGCACTTCGGCTGTCGCCCCTCGGACTGATGGGTGTTTCGTGTTGCGCGAGAAAACAGATGAATCTACCCCTTTAACAGGGCGACAGCCGAAGCCGGACGAGAAACCCGGTAGAGGTCAGATGCCCGGAGGAATCTCTGATTCAGTGGCTACGCAGTATCAAGTCTGATGGTGACCGATTGGATAAAGGAATCCAAAACCTTGGTTTTGGCGCTTTTTCGGTTCACTTTTGTGCGTACAAAAGTGAACCCCGGGGTCCGGGGCTGGGTAAGCCCCGGTGGTAAGCACCCGGGGTCCGGGGCCAGGCAGGCCCCATTGATACAAGCCCCCCGCAGGGAAGATTTGGCACAAATGCCAAGTTGACATAGGGACGGGCCCGCCTGTATAATACCTAGGATAACGGTATACACTGGGTGGCCTGCGGGCCGGAAGAGGAGATGGAATCGTGGAGTATCTGCTGAAAAACGCCATGTTGTTTGCGGGCGGTGCCCTTCGCCCCGCGGAAGTCCTGGTCCGTGAGGGCCGTATTGTTTCCATTGCCAACACCCTGGAGGCCCCCGTTTCCGCCCAGGTCATTGACCTTCATAACGCCGCCGTATTTCCCGGTTTCGTGGATGTGCATGTACATCTGCGGGAGCCGGGATTTTCTTATAAGGAGACCATCCGCACTGGCACCTGGTCCGCCGCCCGGGGGGGCTTCACCCAGGTATGCCCCATGCCCAACCTGAACCCGGTGCCCGACAGCCGGGAGACCCTGGCTCAGCAGCTGGAGCTGATCCGCCGGGACGCGGTGGTCCACGTCACCCCCTACGGGGCCATCACCCGGGGGGAGCGGGGCGAGGCCCTGGCGGACCTGGCCGGTATGGCCCCCGATGTGGCGGGCTTTTCCGACGACGGCAAGGGGGTCCAGAGCGAGGACATGATGCGTGCGGCTATGGAGGAGGCCAAGGGGCTGGGCAAAATCATCGCCGCCCACTGCGAGGACAACAGCCTCCTCCACGGCGGCTACATCCACGACGGGGCCTACGCCAGGGCCCACGGCCACCGGGGCATCTGCTCCGAGAGCGAGTGGGGCCCCATCGCCCGGGACCTCCGCCTGGCGGAGGAGACCGGCTGCGCCTACCACGTCTGTCACATCTCCACCAGGGAGAGCGTGGACCTGATCCGGAAGGCCAAGGCCCGGGGCGTGGATGTGACCTGCGAGACCGGGCCCCACTACCTGGTGTTCTCCGACGAGGACCTCCAGGAGGACGGCCGCTTCAAGATGAATCCCCCCCTCCGGTCCCCGGAGGACAGAGCGGCTCTCATTGAGGGCATTGTGGACGGCACCATCGACATGATCGCCACGGACCACGCCCCCCACAGCGCCGAGGAGAAGGGCCGGGGCCTGGAGAAGAGCGCCATGGGCGTGGTGGGCCTGGAGACCTCCTTTGCCGCCTGCTACACCTATCTGGTGAAGCCGGGGATCATTCCCCTTTCCCGGCTGGTGGAGCTGATGCACGATAATCCCGCCCGGCGCTTCGGCCTGGGGACGCCTCTGGCGGAGGGCCAGAGGGCGGACCTGACGGTATTTGACCTGGACGCGGAGTACACCGTGGACCCGGCGGAATTTGCCACCATGGGCCGGGCCACCCCCTTTGCCGGCTGCCGCCTCTCTGGCCGCTGCCGCATGACCATGGTGGGCGGCGAGATCGTATGGCAGGAGGAGAAGGCATGAAACAGGGAATCTACACCATCGGGCACAACCGGCCCCTCACGGCGGACGTGTGGGAGATGACCCTCCTGGGGGACGCCTCCCCCATTACCGCCCCGGGCCAGTTCATCAATATCCAGCTGGAGGGCCTGTTCCTCCGGCGGCCCATCTCCGTGTGCGACTGGGATGGGGAGAAGCTGACCATTATCTATAAGGTGGTGGGCAAGGGCACGGCGCAGATGAGCCGCATGGCCGCCGGGGAGCAGCTGGACGTGCTGGCGGGCCTGGGCAACGGCTTCGACGTGGAGAAGTGCGGCCCCCACACCCTGGTCATCGGCGGCGGCGTGGGGGTGCCCCCTATGTACGGCCTTGCCAAGGCCCTGCTGGCCGCCGGGAAGAAGGTCACCGCCGTGCTGGGCTTCAATACCGCCTCGGA
>CALWYI010000206.1 GCA_944385715.1 uncultured Oscillospiraceae bacterium
TCCAGGATGATCTTCCGGGCCAGCTCCGGGGCTGTCAGGCGGTAGGTATCCAGATACCCCGTCACATCCATCATCACCTCGTCGATGGAGTAGACGTGGATATCCTCCGGTGCGATATACTTGAGGTAGACCTGATAGATCCGGGTGCTCCAGTCCATGTAGCGGGCCATGCGGGGCGGCGCCACGATGTAGTCCAGGGCCAGAGCCGGGTTTTTCCGCAGGTCCGGGTCGTGGGCGGAGGCTCCGGTGAACTTGCGGCCCGGGACCTTCCGCTGCCGCTGGGCGTTGACCTCCCGCACCCGCTGGACCACCTCGAAGAGGCGGGCCCTGCCGGAGATGCCGTAGGCCTTCAAAGAGGGCGACACGGCAAGGCAGATGGTCTTGTCCGTCCGGCGCTGGTCCGCCACCACCAGATTGGTGGTCATGGGGTCCAGCCCTCGCTCCACGCACTCCACGGAGGCGTAGAAGGACTTGAGGTCAATGGCGATATACACTTTGTCCCTCATTATCTCCGCCCCCCTTAATCGTACATCTGTACGATTATTATAGCACCGGATTATCGGCGCTGTCGAGGGGGAAGCGCTGTTTTTTCTCTGCCAATTTCTGCAGATCCTCGTTCCAGCCCTTGTTGTGGGGCAGGTCCCGGTGGACTACAAGGCCTGCCCGGGCAGCCGGGGCCTCCAGCCGGTCGCAGGCGGCACGGCCCGCGTCGTCGTTGTCCATACACAGGCAGAGCTCCCGAAGGCCCGGCGTCCGTCCCAGCATACCCGCCACCGGCAGCCACGCGGTGCCGCAGCAGGCCACATAGCTGTGGTCCCGCCAGTTTTCCGGTTGGAGGGTGATATAGGAGAGGAGATCGATGGGCGACTCGAACACAAAGAGCCGGTGATCTCTGCCTGTCCAGTGGAAGGCCCAGCTGAAATCGCTGCCCTCCACCGTCTGCCGGAATCCTCTGCCGCAGCTGGCGGTGCTCCGCCTGTGGGCGTGGCGCGGGATCCCACGGTCATCGCGGCCCACGAATACCGCGTTGTGGCAGGGTGTATCCTCATAGATCAGCTTCTGCTGCACGAAAGGAACCAGAACCTCCCGGGAGATCTTTCGGGTCTGGATGAGATAGGCGAACAGCCGGCGCATATGCGCCGCGGCAGGCGGCAGCGTGAATCCTTCGGACTCTGACTTTTTAGCCTTTTCGGTCTCCCATCTGGCAGATCCACAGTCGCCTCTCAGCAGACATTGTACCGCCTCCGGGTAGGACAGGTGGCGGAAGTGCAGTAGGAAGGCCACCGGCCCGCCACCCCGCTGCGCCGCATGGTCGTACCACTCGCTGCCGCGTATGGTGACACTGTGATCACTGGCCATCCGCTTCTCCCGGCCCGAAGGGAGCAGCCGCTCCCCACTTCGAAGAAGGAATTCCTCCAGGTCCACGCTGTTGGCCCGCTGCTTCTGTTCCTCGGTGAAATGGACGTAGGACATAGGCGCCTCCTCATCGGCCCTTGCGGGGCATCATGCTGCGGAAATACCGTCGCTCTCTGGCGCTGCGCTGGAGAACTTCGTCCCGCCGGGCCGTAAAGCATCGGGAGCAGAACAGGCCCTCGCCGTGGAAGATCACGCCGCAGCCGACACATATATTGCGCGTCACGGCCTCCGTCCGGTCGCACTCGCACAGTGCCGCCACTTCCCGCCAGGGCACTTCCCACCACTTGGCGGCCTCCACTGTCGCCTGCTCCCAGTCCGGCGCACTGACGACTGCCGTCCCATAGCGGGGATGGCGGACCCACCAGACCCGATCCGGCGCTGCTTTTCTGGCTCTTGTCATGCTTCCTCCTTTCTTATATTTCCTTTGTTTCAATTCATCGCATCCTCTGTACGTCCTGCTGCTCCTCGTGGTCGTCCAGCTTGTGGCCCATAGCCATACGGCGCTCCATGATCTTGCGGCGGCGCTTGCTGTCCACGCGGATCCCCATGGGATTGGATGGAGGCAGGGCGTTATCCCGGAAAATCCGGCCCATGTGGTACAGCAGCCGGGCAACTGGCGGCAGAAATCCCGGAATGTGATATGCCGGCTGCTCTTCCGGCGTCCCATGATCATCCTGCTCCTGTGCTCTCTCTGCCGCACTCTGGCCATCCGCAGCAGCGGATGACCGCAGCCGTTCCGCCTCCCGGATGATCTGGTTCTTGATGGCGCGGAACTCCTTCTGCTGGGACAGCGGAGCATGTTGCCGCGGCGTGGTCTTGTAGTAGCCCTCCAGCTGATCCCGCATGTCATTCCACGCCGCATAGCACTGCGCCACCTCCGGGACCTTTTCCAGCTCTGCCACGATCTCATCCACCAGAGCCTTCAGCGGCTTTCGCAGATAACCGTACTGTTTCTTCCCGCTGACGCTCTCCAGCCCACGAGCCAGTTCCCACAGCTTTTCCTCTATGATTGGATCGTGCGCTGTCGATAACTCCATGGCATGGATCAACCCGGCCATCTCCGTTCTGGCTGCCTCCGTTACTGCCCGGTAGGAGAGATCCTTTTGGACATACAGCTCATGGAGCTCCTCCCGGAAGATGTCGTTGGTCAGCACCGAGCGCATCTTGGCAATACCGGCACGGGTCAGGTATCCCTGTTTGGGATTTTCTGACCAGAGCACCATGTGGACATGGGGGTGAGCGCCCTCGTCGTGGTAGGCGGCGTACCAGCGCAGATGGTGGGCCGGTATCCGCATGGCCTCCGCCAGCTCTCCCTGATGGGCCATGAGAAGCCGCCGCCAGCTGGCGGCGCGGTCATATCCCAGACGGGCCGCGTCCTCCCGGCGCAGGGAGTAGATGACGGTCCACAGGGCGCCGGGGTGGTTGGATAGCTCCTCCA
>CALWYI010000207.1 GCA_944385715.1 uncultured Oscillospiraceae bacterium
GGCGTGGAGGCCGAGCTGGATACGCCCAGAGTCGCCTACCGCGAGAAGATCCGCAAGAAGGTCCGCAAGCAGGGCCGTCATAAGAAGCAGACCGGCGGCAGCGGCCAGTTCGGCGACGTGCACATCGTCTTCGAGCCCCAGGAGGAGAGCGAGGACATGATCTTCGCCGAGGAAGTCTTCGGCGGCAGCGTGCCCAAGAACTTCTTCCCCGCTGTTGAGAAGGGCCTGCGGGAAGCCTGCCAGCATGGTGTTCTGGCCGGCTACCCCGTGGTGTTCCTGAAGGCCACCCTGGTGGACGGCTCCTATCACCCCGTGGACTCCTCTGAAATCGCCTTCAAGACCGCCGCCCAGCTGGCCTACAAGGCCGCTCTGCCCGAGGCGTCCCCGGTGCTGCTGGAGCCCATCGGCGAGCTGAAGGTCACCATCCCCGACAGCTACATGGGCGATATCATCGGCGATCTGAACAAGCGCCGGGGCCGCGTCATGGGCATGACCCCCACCGGCGACGGCGACCAGGTGGTGGAGGCCGAGGTCCCCATGGCGGAGATGATGAGCTACGCCATCGATCTGCGCTCCATGAGCCAGTCCCGCGGCTCCTTCACCTTCCACTTCGTCCGCTATGAGGAGTGTCCTCCCGCGGCCCAGGAGAAGGCCATCGCCGAGGCCAAGGCGCTGGCCGAGGCCGAGTAAATACAGCGTTGACAAAGCCCCCGGCGGAAGCCGGGGGCTTTGTTTCGCGAGTGGGCATCTCTGTCCGCCGCTGCTTCGTGTGGGCGACAGCGGCCCGCAAAAAAGCCGGCCCCCAAAAGGGCCGGCTTGCGCTGTGCCGTATGCTCACTCCATGTCCACGCTGATATGGTCGGTGCCATGGGCCTCGAATTCCCCCATGTACTCCTCCATGCGCTCCATGACCTCGTCGTAGTTCTCCGCCGTGGCCTGGTCGGCGTCCAGGTCCCGCAGGGCCAGCTCCTCCGCCAGGATCTCAAAGAAGGTCACGTCCTCATAGGCCATGATAGCCTCGTGGATACCGCCTTCGGCGAAGGCCCGGGAGGGGATGATCTCCCCGTTGTACAGTTCGATCAGGGGCGCCATGCCATGGTCCAGACAGTGGGAGAACACCAGGCTCTCCACCTTGTCATACTCCCGGATCCGGTCGTCGCCCCGGGTGGAATTGAGGACCCAGTTGCCTATGTACACCAGATCCAGCAGACGACGGTATTGCTTCTCAGTCAGACGCAGCTCCATAACGAACCTCCTCTCATCATTGGCCAGTTCACAGTATAGCAGATTCCCAAGAAAAATTCCACAGAAAAACCAGGGCAAAAAGACCAAATTTTTACTTGTTATTGCCCAAAAAGCATAGTACAATAATAAAGTTACAGACCATGCGCCGCCGGAAGGCGGCATGAGGAGGGGAACCCTTGAATCAGCAGCCCATCGGCGTCTTTGACTCCGGTCTGGGAGGGCTCACCGCGGTGCGTCAGCTCCGACGGATCATGCCCTCTGAGAACATTATATACTTCGGCGACACCTCCCGTGTCCCCTACGGTAACCGCAGCCGGGAGACCATTCTCAAGTATGCCCGTCAGGATATGCGCTTTCTCCGCAGCTTTGACCTGAAAGCGGTGGTCATCGCCTGCGGTACGGTGAGCAGCAACTGTCTGGAGACCCTCCAGGCGGAAAACGACATCCCCATCATCGGCGTGGTGGCCCCCGCGGTGCTGCGGGCTGCCTCCCTGACCCGGAACGGCCGGGTGGGGCTGGTGGCCACCCGGGCCTCGGTCAGCAGCGGCGCCTACGAGCGGATGTTTCACGCCATGTCCCCCTACGCCCAGCTTTTCAGCAAGGCCTGCCCCCTCTTCGTTCCCCTGGTGGAGGAGGGCCGCTGCCGCCCCGGCGACGCCGTCATCGAGCAGGTGGCCCGGGAGTATCTGGCAGAGCTGAAAGCCCGGGAGATCGACACCCTGGTCCTGGGCTGCACCCACTACCCCCTCCTGGCGGAGGTCATCGGCCAGGTCATGGGGCCGAAGGTGGCTCTGGTGGACGTGGGGGCGGAGTCCGCCCGGGCAGCCCGGACCCTGCTAACGGAGCAGCGGGCCCTGGCGGAGCGCCCGGAGGGCACCGCCAGCTTTTACACCAGCGACCGGGTGGAGGACTTCGAGCGGCTGGCCTCCCTGTTCCTCCAGGAGGATATCACCAACCAGGCCCAGCAGATCGATATTTCCCACTATTGAGGATATGGCAGAGAAGAAAGTCATTATATTTGTAAAGAGCCACCAGCACTACGAGGGGGCGGAGCCCGAGGACATGGAGCTGATCTCCGAGGGCCTGATGGACACCGCCGAGGACGGCACGGTGACACTGACCTACGAGGAGACGGAGCTCACCGGCCTGGAGGGCACCCACACCGCCTTTACCATCAAGGACGACACGGTGGTCCTCTCCCGCACCGGCCAGGTGAACTCCCAGATGGTGTTCCAGAAGGGCCGGCAGCACAGCTCCCTCTATGAGACCCCCTGGGGCACCATGACCGTGGATATCGCCACCTCCCGGCTGGCCAACCGCATAACCGATCGGGGCGGTATTCTGGATATCCAGTATTCCATCGCTGTGGAGCACCGGGTGGCGGGACGCAATCAATTCAAAATTCGTGTACGAGAGATAGGAAGGCAGACGATATGATCCATATGATCCAACAGGCCAAGGACCAGGTCCTGGCCCTCACTCACGCCGCCTACGAGGCCGCTGTGGCCGCCGGAAAGCTCCCTGCCGACGTGGCGGTCCGGGCCAACGTGGAGATCCCCAAGGACCCGGCCAACGGCGACTACACCACCACCTTCGCCCTGGC
>CALWYI010000208.1 GCA_944385715.1 uncultured Oscillospiraceae bacterium
AAGTCCACCCTGCTGGAGGCCGTCGCCGTGGCCTGCGGCTTCAACGCCGAGGGCGGCACCCGGAACTTCACCTTCTCCACCCGGGCCACCCACTCGGAGCTGGGGGAGTACATCACCGTGGCCAAGCGGCGCTACCCCCGGGACGGCTTTTTTCTCCGGGCGGAGAGCTTCTACAACGTAGCCACCAATATCGATGAGATGGATGAGGAGCCCTCTTTCGGTCCCCGGCTCATCGACAGCTACGGTGGGGTATCCCTGCACCACCAGTCCCATGGGGAGAGCTTCCTCAGCCTGGTGCAGAACCGCTTCGGCGGAGACGGGCTCTACCTTCTGGACGAGCCGGAGGCGGCGCTGTCGCCCGCCCGGCAGCTGACGCTGCTGGGGGAGATGCATCAGCTGGCGCAGCGGGATTCCCAGTTCATCGTGGCCACCCACTCGCCCATCCTGATGGCCTATCCCGGGGCCAGGATCTATCTGCTCAGCGAGAACGGCATAGAGCCGGTGCTGTACCGGGAGACAGAGCACTACCAGCTGACCCGGCGCTTCCTGGAGGACCCGGAGCGGATGCTCCGGTACCTTCTGGAGGACTGAGAGAACATAACGAAATCAGATCACGGCCCGCGCGGCCGGACCACTACGAAGATTGGAGAATAACGAGGTATCACTATGGGTAAACTATTTGGAACGGACGGCATCCGGGGCATCGTAGGCGAGAATCTGACGGCGGAACTGGCCTTTCGCGTGGGCCAGGCGGTGACCATGGTGCTCAAGGAGCAGAAGGGCAGCGCGCCCCTCATCACCATCGGCATGGACACCCGCATCTCCTCCGATATGCTGGAGAGCGCACTCATCTCCGGCATCACCTCTGTGGGCGGCGACGTGATGCCCCTGGGCGTGATCCCCACCCCCGCTGTGGCCTATCTCACCGTGAAGGTGGAGGCGGACGCCGGCGTGGTGATCTCCGCCAGCCACAACCCCTTCGAGCACAACGGCATCAAGGTCTTCAACGGCCAGGGCTACAAGCTCTCCGACGCGCTGGAGGAGCGGGTGGAGGAGAAGATCCTCTCCGGCGACCCCATGCCCATCGAGAAGGGCAGCGGCATCGGCAAGCGCATCCACGGCATGAAGAACCTAAAGTACGAGTACATCAAGCACCTGCAGGGCACCGTCAGCGACGACCTGGCGGGCCTTCGGATCCTGGTGGACTGCGCCAACGGCGCCGCCGCCGCCACAGCTCCCGACCTCTTTGCTGGCTTTGAGATCGAGGCGGACTTTATCCACCGCAAGCCCAACGGCATCAACATCAACGACCGCTGCGGCTCCACCCATCTGGACAGCCTTGCCGCCATGGTCACCGCCGGCGGCTATGATCTGGGCGTGGCCTTCGACGGCGACGCAGACCGGTGCCTGATGATCGACGAGCAGGGAAACCTCATTGACGGTGACAAGACCATGGCGGTGTGCGGTCTCCACATGCGGGACGAGGGCACCCTCACGGGCCGGGCCATCGTGGGCACGGTCATGAGCAACCTGGGCCTCCACGAGTTCTGCAACAAGAACAACATCCGCCTCATCTGCACCCCGGTAGGGGACCGGAACGTGCTGGAGAAGATGCTGGAGTTCGGCTACCGCATCGGCGGCGAGCAGTCCGGCCACACCATCTTCACCGACTTTGCCACTACCGGCGACGGTCAGCTCACCGCTCTGCAGTTCCTGCAGATCCTCCGCCGCAGCGGCAAAAAGGCCAGCGAGCTGGCCTCCATCTGTCCGTCCTACCCCCAGGTGCTGATCAACGTGAAGCTGGAGAACAAGCCCGGCCTCAAGGAGGCCGTCATGGCCTCTCCGGAGCTGGCGGGAGCCGTCCGGAAGGAGGAGGAGGCCCTGGGCGGCGACGGCCGGGTCCTGGTCCGGGCCTCCGGCACCGAGCCCCTGATCCGGGTCATGGTGGAGGCAAAGACCCAGGAGCAGGCTTCGGAGTGCGCCCAGCGGCTGGCTGACTTCGTGCAAACTGTAAAAATTTAAACCGTCTGTTCATAAATTTTTAATATTTACTTGACAAACGGAAGATGAACTAGGTATAATAAGCCATGTCGATTTACCACGCCAAATACGCCGATTATCATGAACTGACGGACGACACGCTGTGTCTTTTGGCCCGTCAGGGGGACCGGGACGCGGAGGAGACATTGGTCGCCCGCTATACCCGCCTGGTCCGGCAGTTGGCGCGCCCCTATTTTCTGGCCGGCGGAGACAGCGACGACCTGGTCCAGGAGGGCATGATCGGCCTTATCTATGGCGTACGGGAGTATGACGCCGAAAAATCGGCCAGCTTCCGCACCTATGCAGAAACTTGTATCCGCAACCGCCTGTATTCCGCGGTCCGGGCCGCCGCCCGGGACAAACACACGCCGCTGAATCAGTCGGTTCCTCTTGAAATACCCTTCTTTGACAGCCATACTACCTCTTTGGGCGCACCTCTGCCTTCTCAGGCCAATCCTGAAGATCTGATCATCGGTCGTGAGGGTGTGCGGGACATGTTGCGTGATGTCCAAAAGCAGTTGTCCGAGTTTGAGGCGAAGATTTTGGGGTTATATTTAGACGGCCTGACCACGCGGGAAATGGCCGAGGCGGTATCAAGGTCCCCCAAATCGGTGGACAACGCCGTGCAGCGCATCCGGCGCAAAGTGGCGCGGCACCTTACTTCCGGCGAATTCAGCATCGGCTGAGCGCAATATATTTTTTTCTATTCAAAAAGAGAGGGTAAGATCATGTACGAAGACAAGACCTTAGTTTGCAAGGAGTGCGG
>CALWYI010000209.1 GCA_944385715.1 uncultured Oscillospiraceae bacterium
CTGCTCATCCCCATCGCCCTCAGCGGCGGCATCCATCTGGATGGCTTCTGCGATACCTGCGACGCCCTGTCCTCCCACCAGACCAGGGAGCGCAAGCTGGAGATCCTGAAGGACTCCCACACCGGGGCCTTCGCCATCATCTGCTGCGGCCTCTACCTGCTGGTGTTCTTTGCCTGCTGGAGTGAGGTGGCGGCAGCAGGGCGGGCCGCATTGGTGCTGGCGTTGGGGCCGGTGCTCTCCCGCAGCCTGTCCGGTCTCTTTGCCGTTACCCTGCCCAACGCCCGGGGCACCGGCCTGCTGGCCACCTTTACCGACACCATGGATACCGCCAAGGCCCGTGGCGTCATGGTGATCTGGGTGGTGGCCTGCGTGGCCGCCATGCTGTGGCTGGACCTGTGGACCGGCGGCGCCGCCCTGCTGGGGGCAGGACTGGCCTGCCTGTACTATCGGGTCATGAGTGCCCGGCAGTTTGGGGGCGTCACCGGCGATCTGGCCGGATTCTTCCTTCAGATCTGCGAGCTGGGCATGGTGCTGATGGTGGCTGTGGTCCAGAAAATCGAGGTGTTGGTATGATACTCATCATTGGCGGCGCGGGCCAGGGTAAGCTGGACTATGTGCTGCAAAAAACCGGATATACCCCAGACCAGGTGGCCCATACCCCGGAGGAGGCCAAAAGCAAGCCGATTTTTGACGGCCTGGAGCAGTGGCCCCACCTGGACGAGGAGGAGCTGCTGACCGCCAATCCCGACCTGATCCTCATCTGCGACGAGGTGGGCTGCGGCGTGGTACCCATCGACCCGGACCAGCGGGCCTGGCGGGAGGGCGTGGGGCGGCTGTGCTGCCGTCTGGCCAAGCGGGCGGAGCGGGTGGAGCGCATTTTCTGCGGCCTGCCCATGACCCTGAAAGGAGACAAACCATGGAACTGATCCTCATTCGGCACGGAACCACCCAGGGCAACCTGGAGAAGCGCTTTGTGGGCACTTTGGATGTACCGCTCACCCCCCAGGGAGAGGAGCTGGCCCGAAAGGTGGGGCCCACCCTGCCCTATGTGGAGCATATCTACCGCTCCCCGCTGATGCGGTGCCGCCAGACGGCCCAGCTGCTGTGGCCGGGGGTGGAGAGCACCGTGGTCGAAGAACTGCGGGAGACCGACTTCGGCCCCTTTGAGGGGAAAAACCACGAGGAGCTGAAGGACGATCCCCTGTATCAGGCCTGGATCGGCCAGCCCGGTACCCACCTAAACTTTGCCACTATGCCGGTGGGCGAGACTGCCGAGCAGGTGGTGGAGCGGGTGTCCATCGGCCTTGAGAAGCTGGCCAAGGACGCCGCCGCCCGCGGCTTTGAGCGGGTGGGCGTGGTGTCCCACGGCGGGGCGCTGATGGGCCTGCTGTCCAAGTATGGCCGCCCGGAGCGGGAGTATTACGGCTGGATGTGCCCCAACTGCGGTGGCTTCCGTATGGCCCTGGACCCGGATACCTTGGAACTGACGGTGCTGGAGGAGTACAAGGGATGAGTTGGTGGATCAGTCATCTGACGGCGCTGCTCATTGGCTTCTGCCTGGACCTGCTGCTGGGGGACCCCCACTGGGCTCCCCACCCGGTGCGGGCCATCGGTGCCCTCATCTCCGTGCTGGAGAAGGCACTGCGGAAGATTTTCCCCAAGTCCCACGGCGGTGAGCTGGTAGGGGGCGTGGTGCTGGTGCTCCTCACCCTGGCGATCCCCACCGGTCTGACGGTATTGCTGCTGTGGGGGTGCTGGCTGGTCAGCCCCTGGCTGGCTCTGGCGGTGGAGAGCGTGATCAGCTACCAGCTGCTGGCCACCAAGTCCCTGTCCGTTGAGAGCCGAAAGGTATACGATGCCCTGAAGACCGGAGACATGGACAAGGCCCGGTACGCCGTCTCTATGATCGTGGGCCGGGACACCGACCGGCTGGACGAGGCCGGGGTAACCAAGGCGGCGGTAGAGACGGTGGCGGAAAACGCCTCCGACGGCGTCATCGCCCCCCTCATCTTCCTGGCCATCGGCGGCGCGCCCCTGGGTATGTTCTATAAGGCCGCCAACACCATGGACTCCATGGTGGGCTATAAAAACGACAAATATCTCTACTTTGGCCGGGCGGCGGCCAGGTGGGACGATATTCTGAACTTCATTCCCGCCCGCATCTCCGGTGTGCTTATGTGCCTGGGGGCTGTGGCGGCGGGGTACGATGGGAAGAATGCCTGGCGCATTTTCAAGCGGGACCGGAAAAAGCACAAGTCCCCCAACGCCGCCCACACCGAGGCCGCCTGTGCCGGCGCCCTCCAGCTCCAGCTGGCGGGCCCCAACTGGTACTTCGGCAAGCTGGTGGAAAAGCCCACCATCGGGGACGACCAGCGGCCCCCGGAGCCCCTGGACATCCTGCGGTCGGGCCGGATTTTGTATGCCACCGCCTTTTTCGCCCTGCTGCTCTTCTGCGGGGTGCCTCTGTTGATTTTATTGTTCCCCTGAGGGCAAAGGCCCGCAAGGGCCACGAAAAGGAGCGTTGTTATGCCAGTCTACACCCACGGCGGGGACATCCTCACCGCCCAGGCCGCCTACGGCGGGGAGGTCCTGGACTTTTCCGCCAACCTGAACCCCCTGGGAATGCCCGACCCGGTGGCGGAGGCGGTCCGGCAGGCGGCGGACCAGTCGGCCCGCTACCCGGACCCCCTGTGCCGGGACCTGCGGCGGGCCATCGCCGCCCATGACGGAGTGGGGGGGGAGCAGGTGGTGTGCGGCAACGGCGCCGCCGACCTG
>CALWYI010000210.1 GCA_944385715.1 uncultured Oscillospiraceae bacterium
AGCTCAAGCTCATGGCCAACAACATCGAGAAGAAGGTCAAGGGCGAGCTGGAGCGGATGCTGAAGGAGGACCGGGAGAGCTACGAGAAGTTCTTCAAGAACTTCGGCCGTCAGCTGAAGATCGGCTGTCTCAACAACTACGGCGCCAAGCGGGAGCTGCTACAGGATCTGCTGCTGTTCTACTCCTCCACGGAGAAGAAGATGGTCACCCTCCAGGAGTACGTGGATCGTATGCCGGAGAGCCAGAAGTACATCTACTACGCCGCCGGCGAGAACGCGGCCATGATGGACAACCTGCCCCAGACGGAGCTGCTGCGGGAGCGGAACATGGAGATCCTGTATCTCACCGACCAGCCCGACGAGCTGCTCATGGAGATCCTCCGGGAGTACAAGGGCAAGGAGCTGCGCTCCGCCGTGGATGGCGACCTGGGTCTGGACGACCTGCCCGAGGAGAACAAGGAGAAAGAGGAGGAGGCCAAGGACGCCTTCGCCTTCATCAAGGAGGCCCTGGGGGCCGGCGTGGACGAGGTCCGCGCCTCCCGGAAGCTGAAGACCCACCCGGTGTGCCTCACCAGCGGCGAGGGGGTCAGCTTCGAGATGGAGCGCTACTTTGCCGCCGCCCAGCCGGAGATGGGCCTCAAGGCCAAGCGCATCCTGGAGCTGAACGTGGAGCATCCGGCCTTCGCCGCCCTGGAGGCGGCCCGGACTGCCGATCCGGAGAAGGCCAGGAAGTTTGCCCGGGTGCTGCTCAACCAGGCCAAGCTCATCGCGGGCCTGCCCATCGACGACCCCTCCGGCTACACCGATCTGCTGTGCAGCCTGTGGAGCTGACAACCCATGTAACACAACGGAGCCTGTGTCCCTGTGGACACAGGCTCCGTTGGCTTTCTTGCCATTACAGCTTCACCCGGGCGGTGACCAGGGCCCCCGCCGCGCCGATGCAGATCCCCGCCACAGTCCCCGCCACCAGCAGGGCGGGCAGATACCAGATGAGCTCCTTTGTCCCCAGCACCGCCATGGCCACCAGGATCTGGCCGATGTTGTGGCACACACCGCCGGCGATGCTGACCCCCAGGAGGGAGAATTTCCCGGACTTCTGCAGCGGGATCATCACCAGAAGGCTCAGCGCCGCCCCCGCCAGGGAGTAGGCGAAGCTGAAGGCGTTACCGAAGGTGAAGGTCACCAGCAGCACCCGCACCAGGGAGATCGCCGCCGCCTGACGGGAACCCAGCTTGTACAGGGCGAAGATCACCACCAGATTGGCAAGGCCCAGCTTCACCCCCGGCACCGCCAGGGACAGCGGCACCATGCTCTCCAGCCAGCTGAGAACCATGGCCAGGGCCACCAGCAGGGCGTACCGGGTCAGGGCCCGGCTGGCCTTTCCCGCAGTCATATCCACTCCCCCTCTCTACCGCGCCACGGCGTCCGGCCCGCCGGAGGCCCCCTGGATGCGGACCATCAGGCGGTGGGGCAGGCACACGATGGTCTCCCCCTCCCGGGAGATCCAGCCGGTGCGGACGCAGGTGTGATCAGCGCAGCTCGCCTCCACCACGGCGGCCCGGCCGCCGGAGATCTCCAGGACGTTGTAGTCCGTCTCCCCGATGGTCACCGTCCGGTCCTCATCCAGGGCGTAGCGGCCCACCTCCGCGCCGTCCACGGTCACCACCGCCCAGGCGCCGTCGCCGCCGGGCCGGGAGAAGAAAAGCCACACCGCCGCTGCCAGCGCCAGCACCGCCGCCGCCAGCAGCAGGTCGTTCCTGTGCCCCCTCATGGTCCCCGCCCCCTTGCCAAGCCGTGGATTTCGTGTATACTGTTCCTGTACCCCCGGCTGCCGCCGTGGGGCGTTCCTGTATGCCTTGATTATACCAGCGCCGCCCCGACGGCGCAAGGAGAACCTATGAGAAAGCTCTTGCCCTGCATCCTGCTGCTGTCCCTGCTGCTCCCCGGCTGCAGAAACCGCCAGCCCGTGATCCGGGAGGATTTCCTCCTGGACACCTTCGTCTCCGTCACCCTCTATGATGGCGGCGAGGAACAGGCCCAGGGTGCCCTGGACCTCTGCCGCAGCTATGAGGCGGTCTTCTCCCGGACGGACCCGGACAGCGAGCTCTACCGCCTCAACCATCGGGAGATCTCCCAGGTGTCTGACGACCTGGCGGCGGTCATCGCCCTGGGCCTCAGCTACGCCGCACGCACCGGCGGCGCCTTCGACATCACCACCGGCAGCGTCACCTCCCTCTGGGACTTCTCCGCCGAGACGCCCCAGGTCCCGGACCCGGCGGCGGTGGCGGAGGGGCTGGCCCACGTGGGCTGGGAGAAGGTGTCCGTCACCGGAAACACCGTCACCTTCACTGATCCGGAGACGGTCATCGACCTGGGGGCCATCGCCAAGGGCTACATCGCGGATCAAATGGCGGACTATCTCCGGGGGGAGGGCGTCACCTCCGCCATCATCGACCTGGGGGGCAACCTCTACTGCCTGGGGACCAAGCCCGGCGGCGCCCCCTTCCAGGTGGGGGTCCAGTACCCCTACGAGGACCGGCAGACCGTCATCGGCTCCCTGCCCGCCTCCGACCTGTCGGTGGTGACCTCCGGGGTGTATGAGCGGTGCTTCACTGCGGACGGAAAGCTCTACCACCACATCCTGGACACCGCCACCGGCTATCCGGTGGAAAACGACCTGCTGTCGGTGACCATCGTCAGCGCCGCCTCCGTGGACGGCGACGCCCTGAGCACCGCCTGCTTCGCCCTGGG
>CALWYI010000211.1 GCA_944385715.1 uncultured Oscillospiraceae bacterium
AGATCCTTGCAGGGCAGCATGTCCAGATCCATGTGCTTGGTACCCTGCATGCTGATCTCCTCGGAGCAGGAGAACACGATGTAGAGGTCCCGGTGGGGGGCGTTGGTCTCCAGAATGTCCTCCAGCGCCTCCAGGACGGCGGTGATGCCGCCTTTGTCGTCGCCGCCAAGGGTGGTGGTGCCGTCGGTGCGGATGATGTCGCCCTCAATAATGGGGTGGATGTCCTGGCAGGGCTCGATCTGATCCGTGTGGGCCATGAAGCCGATGGGGTCGCCGGGCAGTGTGCCGGGGATGTGGGCGACAATATTTTTGCCGGTACCGCCGTAGGCCTTGCCGGCCTCGTCGGTGCGGTAGGAGATGCCCCGCTCCGTGAAGTAGCGCTCCAGCCACTCCACCATGGGCAGCTCGCCCTTGGAGGGGCTGAACACCTGGATCATTTCCAGGAAGCGAGACTGTAAACGTTCTTTTGAGATCATGTTATTTCACCTGCTCCTCCGTGTCATCAGCCAGTTCCTTCTTGTAGAGCAGACGGCCGGCGAAAATGGAACCGAACACGGCCACAAGGATGACGACGCTGCCGGCGAAACCGCCCAGGAAGTTGAGGTAGCCGTTCTTGCTCAGCCAGTTGGCGGCAAAAACGATGACGATGGAGACGACAGCCAGCTTGGGACGGGAGACGGCGAACTGTCCGAAGACGGCGCCGAAGAGGGCGGGCAGCAGGAAGTTGAGGGCGGAGGTGACGGACTCGGGCAGGATACCCAGAATGACGTTGCTGCCGATGGCGCCGATGGTCAGGATGACGATGTTCACGATGACGGATACACCGATACCGATGGTGGAGATGATGGTGCCCTGCCGGGAACCGAACTCCACGCCGGCGGCTTCCTGGGCCACGGAGGAGCAGGGCAGGCGCATGTTGGAGGTATTTCCGGAGAGGAAGGTCATGTACGTGCCGGGGATGCCCAGGATGGGGAAGTAGGAGATAGGCTCAACGACATAGAAAGCGCCGCTGACGCTGATCTGAGCCAGGGTGCCGGTCAGAATAGCGGAGATGGGGGGCCAATAGCCGAAGACGGCGGAGAACACCAGGGGGGGCAGGAACATCGTGATAATGCCCAGCAGCATGGTGGCTTTGCCCCACTTGATGATACCGGGCATGTACGTGGCAGAATAGTAAGACTTTTTATCCATAGTTTTATTTCCTCCTTTACACCATTACACCATAGAATTCCAGACGGAGCCGATGATCATGCCGGAGAACATCGCGATGGCGAAGGCCCACTCGCGCAGCCAGCCGATGTTCTTGGTCCGGGCCAGCTTGGTGAGGATCATCATCAGGACACAGCCGCAGATCGTGGCGATAGCGGGGGCGCCCAGAAGGTCGAAGCCGCCCTCGGCGTTGAAGAAGTTGCCGGAGGAGAGGTTGGCGAAGGCGCCCAGCATGGCGCCGGCGGAGATGATGGGAACCATCTTCTGACGGCCGCGGGAGAGCAGGTGGTTGACCTTCTCCATCTTGTCGGTGAACAGCAGGGTGAAGACCAGCCAGCCCAGGGAGCCGCAGCACATGACCCACACGCCGCAGGAGAAGGCCATCGGATCCAGGTTGTCCAGGGTGGTGCCCATGGCCTGGGCGCCGAAGCCGGCGGCCATGGCCTCGTAGTTGACGGAGCCGATGAAGGAAAGGCGCATCCAGGAGACGGGAGCGCCCATGGAGATGATGAGGGAGATCATGGTCACCAGGATCACGATGGCGGGACCGATGGAGGCGATGACGCTGCTCTTGACGGCCATTTTGATCTGCTTGCTGGTGATCCCCTCCTCAGCGGCGGCGGACAGGGACTTTCTGATGAAAATAACGGACTGCAGGATAACAACGCTGATGGCGATTGCTGCGGCAAGCCACATAATGGGGTGGTTTGCCAGTTCCAAGTAGTTTACATTCATATAATACCCTCCTTATATTTGGGACATGTCTCAAATATGTCCCAAAAAAAGATTACAAAATAGCTAAAAAAAAGTCAAGGTATTTTTACGATCCACCCTGCCAAAATATGGCTGCGTTTTTTGACAAACTATACAATATGGCGGATCATTTGCCCGCAAACGGTCACCAGAACGACCCTTCCCGCTGCCTTTCCCCTGGAAAGGCGGGCGGCGCAGATGGCGGCTTCCGGTTGAGACGGATCAATGGTATAATCAAGTAACAGCAAAACAGGGAGCGCGTTCCCCGCCCGCCGGGCAGCGCGGCGGTCCAGGCCCTGCCTCTGCCGCCGGGTCGGCTGCTGCGCCCGACGGGAGAGGAGAGATTTGTATGCGCATTCTCCTTTTGAACGGGAGGAGAGGACTATGAAACAGAGCAATCGCATTATCCGCAGGGAGACCCCGGCGGACTATGCCGCCGTGGAGCGCCTGACCCGGGAGGCCCTTGAGCAGACGGCCGTAGGAGAGGAGACCGTGCTCACGGGGGGAGCGGAACGCCTGCGGGCGGTTCCTCTCCCGCAAGAATCATCAAAAACAAGACATTATAACTGCGTGGGAGAAATCACAATCCCTAAAATGCCCTTGCCCATACCTGATGTGACCGTCAATACCCGGAAGGGTGTGTTCGTCAACTACACCCCAGCCGAAATCGCC
>CALWYI010000212.1 GCA_944385715.1 uncultured Oscillospiraceae bacterium
GGGCGGATTCACTCCGCCCGAGGAAGTGAAATCACAGGAAGGGCTCCCGCAGGGCCTCGGCCCTGTGGGAAGGGGCCAGAATGCCCGTCTTGCCGCCCGGCTGACAGGGTATAAGATTGATATCAAACCGGCCTCCTTCCAGGAGGAGGAATTCTTTTCCGGCACTGTGCCGCTGAACAAGCGGGCGGCGGCCCTCGGCGCTGTTTTGTCTCCGACGGGTTCACTTTTGTACGCACAAAAGTGAACCGAAAAAGCGCCAGCCCCCTTCGGGCTGGACCCCCGCTTTTGCCCAATCGGACGTAAGCAAGGGAGCACTGCGCAGCCACTGAGTCGGATTCTTTTGCATCTGATCTGCGGCGGGCTGCGCGTCCGACTTCGCCTGCCGGCCTTTTGAAGGAATACGCGAATCTGGGGTTCTATGACGAGCTGCCTGCGCCTATGGGAGACGCGCAGCCTCTCGCCAGCAAAAAAGAAACAATTCTCAGCCCGAGGGCCGTCAGGCGAAGTTCGTGGAGCAGCGCACCGGTTACGAGGAGGCCAGCGGCCTCATGGAGATTCGGTGGCAACCGGGTATCAAATCTGATACGGACCGATTTGGCAAATAAGGGGGGGTCTGGGGTCTCCCCAGCGGTTTTTCCGCCCACTTTTGGGCGTCCAAAAGTGGGCCCGCCGGAGGCACGCCCAGCCCGGAGGGCTGAAAAAAGGAGATCCAGAGGATTCCTCCTCTGACAAGGACCCTCCCACCGGTGGGAGACCGGCGCGGACCGCCCCCGCCGGGGGCAGAGAAAGAAGAAAGGACCCACAGCCATGCAAAAGCCGAAAAAGATCCCCCAGCGCCAGTGCCTTGGCTGCCGGGAGATGAAGAACAAGAAGGACCTCATCCGGGTGGTCCGCTCCCCGGAGGGAGAGATCAGCCTGGATTTCAAGGGCAAGAAGCCGGGACGGGGGGCCTATGTCTGCCCCGACAGCGCCTGCCTTGCCAAGGCCCGGAAGAGCAGAGCCCTGGAGCGGGCCTTTGAGACTGCCATCCCCCCGGAGGTCTACGACCAGCTGGAGCAGCAGATGGGAGAGGCCAATGGATAACATCCTGCACATGGTGGGCCTCGCCATGAAGGCCGGAAGGCTGGAGGCGGGGGAGGAACCGGTGGGCGCCGCCTGCCGGGCCCGGGACTGCCGGCTGATCCTGGTGGCCCGGGACGCCGCCGACAACAGCTTCCGCCGGGTGCGGCACTTCGCCGACGCGGGCCAGTGCCTGTGGGTGTCGGTGCCCTACACCAAGGAGGAGCTGGGCCAGGCCGTGGGCCGCACCGCCTGCGCCATGGCGGCGGTGACGGACATCGGCTTCGCCGAGGCCATCGGTCAGAAGCTGGCGGCCCTGGACCCGGAGAAGTACGGCCTCACGGCGGAGAAGCTCCACGTCAAGGCGGAGCGGGCCGCCAAGCGCCGGAGGGAGCAGCAGACCCATGAGCGCAATGTCCGCCGGGGCGGCAAAAAGCCCGGCGGAAAATCATAAATCGTCCGATTCACCATAACGCACGCCTGGACACCGCGCCCAGGGGCGTCCGGACGTGTGTTATGGTGCAGCATCCCTGATCACTATTGGAGGTGGCCATATTGGGTAGTATCATCAACAAATATAAAGTCAACGAGCTGGCGAAGGACTTCGGCCTGCAGACCCGGGAGATCATCGAGATCCTGGGCAAGTATTTCGACGTCCCCAAGAAGTCCGGTCAGAATCTGGATGAGAAGGAGCTCACCATTGTCTTCGAGCACCTGACCCAGCACAACCAGGTCTCCGGGCTCCAGGTCATTTTTGCCGACGCCGCGCCGGCGGAGAAGCCCGCCGCGGCCGCCGCCCAGCAGCCTGCCGGGCAGAGTGCGCCCCAGCAGCGCCAGGGCGGCCAGGAGCAGCGCCAGAGCGCGCCCCAGCAGCAGCGGCCCCAGCAGGGCGGCCAGCAGCACCCCCACCAGGGCGGTCAGCGGCCCCAGCAGAGCCAGCAGCAGCCCAACCGGCAGCAGACCCAGCCCGCTGTCCAGCAGCAGGCCCAGCCCGCGCAGCCCCGGGGTCCCAAGACCAAGGTGGTGGACACCCGCAAGGCCACCAATGTGAACCTGGACAAGTACGACGAGAAGCTCCAGGACCTGGCGGAGCGCAGCAGCGGCGGCATGCGGGGCATGGACCAGAACAAGGAGAAGTTCCGCAACGCCGGCAAGAAGAAGGGCAATCAGCCCGCCTTTTCCAACAAGCGCAAGCAGGAGGAGGCGGAGAAGATGCGCCGCCTCCAGCTGGAGATCGCCAAGAAGACCCCCCTCACCGTGAAGATCCCTGCCGAGATCTCCGTGGGCGAGCTGGCCAGCCGGATGAAAAAGACCGGCGCCGAAGTGGTCAAGTGCCTGATGAAGAACGGCGTCATGGCCTCCCTCAGCCAGCTCATCGACTTTGACACCGCCGCCATCATCGCCGAGGAGATGGGCTGCAAGGTGGAGCAGGAGGTGGTCGTCACCATCGAGGAGAAGCTCATCGACGACAGCGAGGACAAGGCCGAGGACCTGGTGCCCCGGGCCCCCGTGGTGGTGGTCATGGGCCACGTGGACCACGGCAAGACCT
>CALWYI010000213.1 GCA_944385715.1 uncultured Oscillospiraceae bacterium
AGGAGGAATAAGCCATGTGCGCCTTTCGACTGCGGTATGACACCTACCGCGCGGCGGTGGAGGAGTACCTGGGGGGGCTGTTTCCCCCGGACAAGCCCTACGGCAGGCTCCAGGAGGCCATGCGCTACAGCCTCATGGCCGGGGGCAAGCGGGTGCGGCCGGTGGTGACGCTGGCCTTCTGCGACCTCATGGGCGGCGAGTGGCGGCGGGCCATCCCCTTCGCCTGCGCCCTGGAGCTGGTCCACACCTATTCTTTGATCCACGACGATCTGCCCGCCATGGACGACGACGATCTCCGCCGGGGCAAACCCACCTGCCACAAGGTCTACGGCGAGGCCATGGCCATCCTGGCGGGGGACGCCCTCCAGGCGGAGGCCTTCCGCCTTCTTGCCACGGCCCCCGGCGTCAGCGACCGGCAGCGGGCGGAGGCGGCGGCGGTATTGTCGAAGGCCTGCGGGGCCGACGGCATGGTGGCGGGCCAGGTGCTGGATATCCTGGGCCTCACCCGCAGCCGCGGGGAGCTGGAGCTCCTCCACAGCCTCAAGACCGGGGCCATGATCCAGGGGGCGGCGGAGCTGGGCTGCGTGGCCGCGGGGGCGGAGGGCCCTCAGCGGGAGAAGGCGGCGGACTACGCCCGCCACATCGGCCTGGCCTTCCAGATCCGGGACGACATCCTGGATGTGACCGCGGACCAGCAGGTCCTGGGCAAGACCGTGGGCTCCGACCGGCGGGAGGGAAAGACCACCTTTGTGGACCTCCTGGGCCTGGAGGCCTGCGAGGCCCTGGTGGTCCAGGAGACGGCCAAGGCCAAGGCCGCCATCGCCGACCTGCCGGGGTGCGAGTTCCTGGTGAATCTGGCGGAGCGGCTGGCGGACAGGAGGAACTGATGACCATTCGATTCGGTATGCTGACGGGCAACGCCGTCATCGACTGCGCCCTGCTGGCCTGGTTTCTGGCCCAGCTGGCGAAGGTGATATTGGAGCTGGTGCTGCTGCGGCGGTTCGATGTGACGCGGTTTGTCTCCAGCGGCGGCATGCCCAGCAGCCACTCCGCCATGGTGGTGGCGGCCACCGCCGCCATCGGCAAGCTCTACGGCGTGGACGGCGCGGCCTTCGCCCTGGCGGCGGTGCTCTCGGCGGTGGTGATGTACGACGCCTGCAACGTCCGCCGCAGCGCCGGGGATACCGCCCGGCTGGTGAACCAGCTCCTGGAGCACGTGGAGCGGCTGACGGCGGAGGACTTCGCCGACGACCTCAAGATCATCATGGGCCACACCCCCTTCCAGGTGGCGGTGGGGGCGGTCCTGGGCCTGGGCATCGGCCTGCTGGCCTGATTTCCGGCCTTGACAAACGCCTTTCCGCCGGATATACTAAGCAGGAATACGGCTGTGAAGGGGAGCAGTACGCCTGGTGCGGACGCGCAGAGAGGGACCGGTTGGTGCAAGGTCCCGGGAAGCGCCGGCAGAAGTCGCCCCGGAGCCCCGGCGGGAACGGGCGCTTTCTCCAGTGCCTCAGTAGATGCCGGCGGACCTCCTCCGTTACTGGGAGCAAGAGTGTCCCCTGAGGGGGAAATTCGGGTGGTACCGCGGAAGTTTTTCGCCCCGAGCCAATGTTGGCTCGGGGCGTTTTTTTGCTGGAGAGGAAATGCCCGCAAAGAGAGAATCTACTGAATAACACAGGAGACGATATTATGAGACAAGAACTGCCGAAAACCTACGAGCCCCGGGAGGTGGAGGGGAAGATCTACCAGGCCTGGATGGACGCAAACTGCTTCCACGCCGCGCCCAACCCGGACAAGAAACCCTTCTGCATCGTTATGCCGCCGCCCAACGTCACCGGACAGCTCCACATGGGCCACGCCATGGACGCCACTCTCCAGGACATCCTCATCCGCTACAAGCGGATGCAGGGTTATGAGGCGTTGTGGATGCCCGGCACCGACCACGCCGGCATCGCCACCCAGATCAAGGTGGAGGAGGAGCTGCGCACCAAGGAGGGCCTGACCCGCTATGACCTGGGCCGGGAGAAGTTCCTGGAGCGGGTGTGGGACTGGAAGAACAAGTACGGCAACCGCATCGTGGAGCAGCAGAAGAAGCTGGGCGCCTCCTGCGACTGGGAGCGGGCCCGGTTCACCATGGACGAGGGCTGCTCCCGGGCCGTCCGGGAGACCTTCTGCGAGCTCTATGACAAGGGCCTCATCTACAAGGGCAGCCGGATCATCAACTGGTGCCCCCACTGCGTCACCGCTCTGAGCGACGCGGAGGTGGAGTATCAGGATAAGCCCGGCCACATGTGGTATATCCGTTATCCCCTGGCCGACGGCTCCGGCGATCTGGTGGTGGCCACCACCCGCCCCGAGACCATGATGGCGGATACCGGCGTGGCGGTGAATCCGGCGGATGAGCGGTTCCGGCATTTGGTGGGGAAAAAATGTATCCTGCCCCTTATCGGCCGGGAACTCCCCATCGTGGCCGACGACTACGTGGAGCTGGGCTTCGGTACCGGCGCGGTGAAGATGACCCCCGCCCACGACCCCAACGACTTCGAGGTGGGCCTCCGGCACAACCTGGAGACCATCCGCTGCATCGGCGACGACGGCAGGATCAA
>CALWYI010000214.1 GCA_944385715.1 uncultured Oscillospiraceae bacterium
CGCTTCGGCATCGAGGACGGCCGCACCCGCACCCTGGAGGAGGTGGGCAAGGAGTTCAACGTCACCCGGGAGCGCATCCGCCAGATCGAGGCCAAGGCCCTGCGGAAGCTCCGCCACCCCAGCCGCAGCAAGAAGCTGAAGGATTTCCTCAACTGAGGTTTCCCCTCCCCGGAGACGAAAGGAGTTGTTTTCGTGTCCATCCGACTTGACCGGAGGAAAATGCTCACCGTCAGCTTTTTCCTCTGCTGCGTCGTCCCCACCCTGTTCCCCTGGTTCCGGGCCGGGGCGGCGGAGGCTCTGCGGGGCGTACAGCTGCTGGGGCCCCTGTTCCTCCTGGGCGCGGCGCTCTACCTCTACGCCCTGTTTGCCAAACGGTGCCGCCACAGGCTGGTACTGGGCGGGCTGGCCCACGGGGTCATCTTCCTGGCCTACCTCGTCAGCTTTTTCCAGTTCCCGGCGGGCCGCCACGACTTTGCCGGGCGGCTGGACGCCTCCCAGCCCAGCTTCTGGATCAGCTGCGTCCTGCTGGCGGCCCACCTGGTGTTGTTCTTCACCACGGAGGCCGCCGCCCGGCGGCGGCTGGACAAGCGGAGACCTGCGGCGTAGTGTTTCCCGAATATACAAAAAGTCCTGTACGGAACACCCGTACAGGACTTTTCGTTTTCAGTATGTTACTCCGCGTCCCCGAAGAACTTCTCGTGGACCGCCCGCACCGCCGGTACCGCGTCCTCCTCGTCAATGAGGACGGACACCCGGATCTCGCTGGTGTTGATCATCTGGATATTGATGTTGGCATCGTAGAGGGCCTCAAACATCTTGGCGGCCACGCCGGGGGTGGTCATCATACCGGCGCCCACGATGGACACCTTGGCGATCTTATCCTCCACGGTGAGGTGGTCGAAGCCCAGGACCTCCTTCTGGTCCTCCAGGACCTTCACCGCCTCCTCCACATCGGAGCGGGGCAGGGTAAAGCTGATGTCCTTGCTCTCGCCCCGGCCGATGGACTGGATGATGGCGTCCACATTGATATGAGCCTTACCCAGCAGAGAGAACACCCGGAACGCCACACCGGGATTATGGGCCAGGCCCACCACGGCGATCCGCGCGATACTGGTATCCTTCGCCACACCGGCGATATTGGTCTTTTCCATTTTAGCAACCTCCTTGACTTTCGTGCCGGGCTTGCGCTCCAGACTGGACACGACTTCCATATTCACATGATACTTCTTGGCCAGCTCCACGCTGCGGTTGTGGAGCACCTGGGCCCCCTGGCTGGCCAGCTCCAGCATCTCGTCGTAGGTGATCTCCTGGAGCTTTCTGGCGCCCGGTACGAGCCGGGGATCGGTGGTATAGACCCCGTCCACATCGGTGTAGATCTGGCAGAGATCGGCGTGGAAGGCGGCGGCCAGGGCCACGGCGCTGGTATCGGAGCCGCCCCGGCCCAGGGTGGTCACGTCGCCGAAGCGGTTGACCCCCTGGAAGCCCGCCACCAGGACGATCTTGTTCTTATCCAGCTCCTGGCGGATCCGCTCCTGGTCGATCTTCTTGATCCGGGCGTCGCTGTAGGCGCTGCTGGTGTGGATGCCCACCTGCCAGGCCGCAAGGCTGATCACCGGCAGGCCCATGCCCTCCAGTGCCATGGCGCACAGGGCGATGGAGATCTGCTCCCCGGTGGACAGCAGCATATCCATCTCCCGCTTGGAGGCCCTGGGGTTGATCTCCTTGGCCTTGTCAATGAGATCGTCGGTGGTGTCGCCCTGAGCGGACAGGACCACCAGGAGCTGGTTCCCCGCCCGGTAGGTATCGGCAATGATCCCCGCCACGTTCCTGATCCGCTGGGCGTCGCGGACGGAGCTGCCGCCAAATTTCTGTACAATCAAACTCATCTGGGTACTCCCCTCTTCCGGAAATAATATTGGTACGCTATCAGTATAGTCGGCAAATGCCCCGGTGGTTATCGCAGCACCGGCAGCATAACCTCCGCATTCACCCGGGCGGCCAGTGCCTTTGCCTCCTTGCGGGACACCGGTCCCACGATCACGGCTCCCTCCGCCAGGCGCTCACTGCCGGGAGGCGGGGCAAAGTCGCCCCGGAGATACCAGTACAGCGGAAGTCCGCTGTCCAGGTCCACCAGATCCGCGCTCTGGTTCCAGCCCAGGTCCCGCCGCTTTTCCCGGTGCTCCAGGGCGTCCAGCACGTCGCCCATCACGGCGGAAGCAGTGGGCAGGTCCCCGGCGCCCCGGCCGTAGAACATCACGTCCCCCACGGCGTTGCCCCGGATCATGACGGCGTTGAACACGTCGTCCACCGTCGCCAGGGGGCTGCTCTCCGGCACCAGATGGGGGGAGACAAAGGCGGCCTGCCGCCCGTCCTCCAGCTTCAGGGCACGGCCCAGCAGCTTGATGCGGTACCCCGCGCCGCTGGCAATGGCCACATCCTTGAGGTCGATGGCGCTGATGCCCTGGACGCTGATGTCCTCGGGCCGGACCTCCTTGCCCCAGGCCAGATCCGACAGGATGCAGATCTTCCGCCCGGCGTCCAGGCCCTCCACGTCGGCGGTGGGGTCCGCCTCGGCGTA
>CALWYI010000215.1 GCA_944385715.1 uncultured Oscillospiraceae bacterium
AACTCCCTCTTCGGCCAGCGGGACGTCACCGTCACCACCGAGGGCTACAACTATATCGCCATCGACGACGACGTGTACGTCTACACCGGCGTCACCTCCGTGGGGGGCGACCAGTCCAACGTGGGCTTCCTCCTCTCCAACCAGCGGACCAAGGAGACCAAGTACTACTCCTGCGCCGGGGCCACGGAGTACTCCGCCATGGACAGCGCCAACGGCGAGCTGCAGAATCTGCGCTACACCGCTACCTTCCCCCTGCTCCTCAACACCGGCGGCCAGCCCACCTACTTCATGGCCATGAAGGACGCGGCCCAGCTGGTGAAGAAGTACGCCATGGTCAACGTCCAGCAGTACAACATCGTGGCCACCGGGGACACGGTGGCGGAGTGTGAGCGCAACTACCTCACCATGCTGGCGGAGAACGGCCTTATCTCTGACGACGTGGGCCTCTCCGGCACGGAGACGGTGGAGGGCACCATCGCCGACATCCGCTCCGCCGTCCAAAACGGCAACAGCGTCTACTATATCCAGCTCATCGGAAATGAGACCTACTACTCCATTGCCGCCGCCGACGCGCCCCTGGCGGTGATCCTCAGCAGCGGCGACCAGGTGACCATCAACTACCACCCCGGCGAGGGGCCCATCCTCTCCGCCATCGAGGTGGCCCTGCGGTAGGGCTCTCCTGCCGCCCGGCAAGGTTTTCCCAGGGAGGCGGCGGAAGGGCCGCCTCCCCTTTTCCGCCTCTTTTCCCGAAAAAATGTTCCGTTTGGGCGTAAAATCCCCCGGCATCCCCCTTTACAGCCGGATATCTTCTGTGGCATAATATAATATTGGACTGGAATTTAACTGGAATGGAGAATCCATATGCCCATCATTGAATATGACAGCTATAAACAGAAGCTCAGCGCCCTGGGGCCCCAGCTGACCAAGCTGGCGGCGGCCCTGGACCTGGAGGGGGCCCGCCGGGAGGTGGAGGAGCTGGAGGAGAAGACCGGCGACGCCAACTTCTGGAACGACCTGGAGGCCTCCCAGAAGGTGCTGCGCCGGACCAAGCAGCTGAAAAACAAGCTGGAGCACCACGCCAAGCTGGTCAGCCAGTGGGAGGACCTCACCACCCTGGTGGAGATGGCCATGGAGGAGGACGACGGCTCCCTGCTGCCGGAGGTGGAGGAGGGCTACGCCAAGCTGGAGTCCTCCCTGGAGGAGGCCCAGCTCTCCACCCTGCTCACCGGGGAGTACGACGCCAGCAACGCCATTTTGACCCTCCACGCCGGCGCCGGCGGCACCGAGGCCCAGGACTGGTGCCAGATGCTCTTCCGGATGTACACCCGCTGGGCTGAGCGCCACGATTTTGCCTGGAAGACTCTGGACTACGAGCCCTGTGACGACGCCGGCATCAAGTCCGCCACCATCTCTATCGAGGGGGAGAACGCCTACGGCTTCCTCAAGAGCGAGAACGGCGTCCACCGTCTGGTCCGCATCTCCCCCTTTGACGCCAACGCCCGGCGGCAGACCTCCTTCTCCGCGGTGGAGGTGATGCCGGAGATCGAGGACGACACCAGCGTGGAGATCCGGCCCGAGGACATCGAGATGCAGGTGTTCCGCTCCTCCGGCGCCGGCGGCCAGCACGTCAACAAGACCTCCTCCGCCGTGCGGCTCATCCACAAGCCCACCGGCGTGGTGGTCTCCTCCCAGCAGGAGCGCAGCCAGGTCCAGAACCGGGAGAACTGCATGAAGATGCTCCGGGCCAAGCTCATGGAGATGAAGGCCCAGCAGCACGCGGAGAAGATCTCCGACATCAAGGGCGTGCAGATGAAGATCGAGTGGGGCAGCCAGATCCGCTCCTACGTGTTCATGCCCTACACCCTGGCCAAGGACACCCGCACCGGCTACGAAAACGGCAATATCAACGCCGTCATGGACGGCGATATCGACGGCTTCATCAACGCCTACCTTACCGCCAGCGCCACCGGCGAACTGAAAAAGTAAGACGGCGTTGTTGCCGTTTTCACCGCCGCTCGTGCGGCGTACAAGCGTTTTGCCGCCAGGCAAAACCTTGGCGCAAGGGCGGATTCACTCCGCCCGCGCAGGTGAAATCTTATGGGGCCCCCGGCGGCTGTCAGCCGCTGGGGCAAACGGCAATAGCAACGCCGTCATGGACGGCGATATCGACGGCTTCATCAACGCCTACCTCACCGCCTACGCCACCGGCGAACTGAAAAAGTAAACATGGCAAGAGCCTCCAGGCCAGACGGCCCGGAGGCTCTTTTGTTCTTTTCGGGGGCGAAGCCCCCGGACCTGCTCTTTCAGCGGGGGCTCCGCCCCCGGAGGGTTGATTCGCCCGCCGCCAGGCGGGAATGCAGCGGGGCCTGCCTGGCCTCAGACCCGGCGCTGGCTATTGGGGCCTGCCTGGCCCCAAACCCCGGTGCTCTCCTGACGGGGGCTCTGCCCCCCGGCCCCCGGGTGCATCCGAAGCCAGCCGCTTCGGACTTTGGCTCCCGGGCCTCCCCGGCCCGGACCCGGGTCACTTTTTCCTCGGCGAAAAAGTGACCAAAACGCCGCCGGGGACAC
>CALWYI010000216.1 GCA_944385715.1 uncultured Oscillospiraceae bacterium
GAGGACCCCTTCCGCCGGGACCCGCGCCGCTTTTTTGTCCCGAATGCACCCCGGCGAAAATTCTGGTTGTATTTTATGGAAGATGGTGGTACAATAGATAAGCCAATTTGCGTACATACTTTTACAAGGAGTGTCATAATATGGGCGAAAACAAAGATTATATGACCCATCCCGAGGATCTGGGCTGCATCCACATCTCCGAGGACGTGCTGGCCACCATCGCCGGCGGCGCCGCCATGGAGGTGGAGGGCATCGGCGGGATGATGAGCCTGGCCACCAAGAAGTCCAGCGCCCGGGGCGTCCGGGTAGCGGTGGACGAGGAGGGCGCGGTCATCGACCTCTACGTGATGATCCGCTACGGCTACCCCATCCCCGAGGTGGCGGAGAAGATCCAGAATGCGGTGTCCATCGCCATCGAGTCCATGACCGGCTTCGCCGCCAAGGCGGTGAACGTCCACGTGGGCGGCGTCAGCTTCCACTGAGGGAGCCGGCCCTTCCCCGCCGGCAGAGAGAGAAAGGAAGCTGAAGGATGAACAGAAATGTGGCCCGGGAGATCGCCATGCATCTCTCCTACGAGCTGAGCTTCACGGACCTGACCGCCCAGGAGCTTCTGGACGACAGGCTCAGCGCCAGCCGCTTCGACCAGCTGGCCCCGGAGTATGAGGTCTATGGGAAGCTCCCCGGTCCCAGTCAGCAGGCCTATATCCGCAAGGTGGTCAAGGGCATCGCGGATCACGGCTACGAGCTAGACCGGTATATCGAGAAATACGCCGTGGGCTGGAAGTTTGAGCGGATTCCCCTGGTGGCCTCCGCCATCATGCGTCTGGCCATGTATGAGATCCTCTACATGCCGGAGATCCCCAACGGCGCGGCCATCAACGAGGCGGTGGAAATCGCCAAGAAGTACGAAAGCAGCGACGTGGTGCGCTTTATCAACGGTATCCTGGGCTCTTTCGTGCGCAGAGAGGCGGGGGATATGCCCGCGGCCCGGCCGGAGACGACGGAGAGCGCGCCTGCGGTCCCGGCGGAGGACGGCGGGGCGGAGAGCTGAATGACAGCGGATGAGAGAGCGCACAGTGCGGTGCGCTCTCTTTTTGTTTTACAAGGGAGGTGAGGCTGTGGAGCGGAGGATCTTCGCGGTGTCGGAGGTGAACCAGCTCATCAAGGCCGTCCTGGACGATGTGCCCCTGCTGGGGAGCATCTGCGTCCGGGGGGAGCTGTCCAACTATAAAATGTACCCCTCGGGGCACCACTACTTCACGCTGAAGGACGAGCAGAGCGCCCTGCGGTGCGTCATGTTCCGGGGGCAGGCCGCGCGGCTGCGGTTCCGCCCGGAGAACGGCATGAAGGTGCTGGCCCTGGGGCGGGTGACGGTGTTCCCCCGGGACGGGGCCTACCAGCTCTACTGCGACGAGCTGAGCCCCGACGGCGTGGGGGACCTCCACGTGGCCTTCGAGCAGCTCAAGGAGAAGCTCTGGAAGGAGGGCCTCTTTGCCGAGGACCAGAAGAAACCCCTGCCCCTATACCCCCAGGCCATCGCCGTCATCACCTCCTCCGCCGGGGCGGCGGTCCACGACATGATCCGCATCCTCCGGCGGCGGTACCCCCTGGCGAAGGTGAAGCTCCTGCCGGTGCGGGTCCAGGGGGCGGAGGCCCCGCCGGAGATCGTGGGGGCCATCCGGTACGCCAACCGCTACAAAGTGGCGGACCTCATCATCACCGGCCGGGGCGGCGGGTCCATGGAGGACCTCTGGGCCTTCAACGACGAGCGGGTGGCCCGGGCCATCTACGATTCAGAGATCCCCGTGATCTCCGCCGTGGGCCACGAGCCGGATGTGACCATCGCGGACTTCGTGGCGGACGCGAGAGCCGCCACCCCCTCCCACGCGGCGGAGATGGCGGTGCCGGACCAGGGGGAGCTGCGGGAGATACTGCAAAGTGCCCGGCTGCACCTGACCCGCGCCCAGGGCAAGAAGCTGGAGCTGCTGCGCCGCAGGCTGGAGACCCTGGCGGGCAAACGGGTGCTGACGGACCCCGTGGCGGTGATTCAGGACAAGCGGATGCTGCTGGCACACCTGCAGAAGAACCTGGGTTACGCCGCCGAGGCCCGGCTGGCACGGCCGCGGCGGCGGCTGGGGGCCCTGGCCGCCTCCCTGGACGCCCTGAGCCCCCTGAAGGTCCTGGGCCGGGGCTACGCCCTGGTGACGGACGAGAGGGGCCGTATCCTCCGGCGGGCCGCCGACGTATGCCCCGGCGAGACCGTCACCGCCTCCCTGGGGGAGGGGCGGCTGGCCTGCCGGGTGGAGCATGTTTTCACAGAGGAGAAAGACAGCCATGAGTGCGAAGAAGGAAAAGAGCTTTGAGGAGAATATGGCCCGGCTGGAGGAGATCGTGTCCCTCCTGGAGCGGGGGGACGCCCAGCTCAAGGACTCCCTGGCCCTCTTTGAGGAGGGGACGGGGCTGGTGAAGCAGTGCACCGCCCTGCTGGACAGCGCGGAGCAGAAGGTGGTGAAGCTCCAGAAGGGGCCCGACGGCGCTCCGGTGGAGCTGCCCTTTGGAGAG
>CALWYI010000217.1 GCA_944385715.1 uncultured Oscillospiraceae bacterium
CTGGGGTCAGTCCTCCTTGGGCAGGTACTTGTCGATCATATCCTGCTTGATACGCTTGAGCTCGCTGCGGGGCAGGACCTTGAGGAGCTCCCAGCCCAGATCCAGCGTCTCCTCGATGTCCCGGTTCTCCTCCTGGCCCTGGGAGACGTAGCGCTTCTCAAACTCGTCGGCGAACTTGGCGTACAGCAGGTCCGTGGGGCTCAGCGCCGCCTCGCCCAGAATGGTCATCAGCTCCTTGGCCTCCTTACCGG
Source organism: uncultured Oscillospiraceae bacterium (assembly GCA_944385715.1). Classification (GTDB taxonomy): domain Bacteria; phylum Bacillota; class Clostridia; order Oscillospirales; family Oscillospiraceae; genus Pelethomonas. The sequence continues at coordinate 252 of CALWYI010000217.1, forward strand.
AGGCGTAGGCCGCGAACAGCTGGTTCATGGTGGAGGCGTGATCCTCCCGGGTCTTGCCCACGCCGATACCCTTATCCTTCAGACGGCTCAGGGAGGGCAGCACGTCCACCGGGGGCAGGATGCCCTTGCGGTAGAGGTCACGGGAGAGGATGATCTGCCCCTCGGTGATGTAGCCGGTGAGGTCGGGGATGGGGTGGGTCTTGTCGTCCTCGGGCATGGTGAGGATGGGGATCATGGTGATGGAACCGGGATAGCCCAGCTTCCGGCCGGCCCGCTCATACATGGTGGCAAGGTCGGTGTAGAGGTAGCCGGGGTAGCCCCGGCGGCCGGGGACTTCCTTCCGGGCGGCGGAGACCTCACGGAGGGCCTCGGCGTAGTTGGTGATATCCGTGAGGATGACCAGCACGTGCATATCCTTCTCAAAGGCCAGATACTCCGCGGCGGTCAGGGCCATACGGGGAGTGGAAATACGCTCGACGGCGGGGTCGTTGGCAAGGTTCGTAAAGAGCACCGTACGGTCGATGGCGCCGGTGCGCTTGAACTCATTGACGAAGTACTCCGCTTCCTCGAAGGTGATGCCGATGGCGGCGAACACCACGGCGAAGTTGCTCTCGCCGCCCAGCACCTTGGCCTGGCGGGCGATCTGGGCCGCCAGCTGGGCGTGGGGCAGGCCGGAGCCGGAGAAGATGGGCAGCTTCTGGCCGCGGACCAGGGTGTTCAGTCCGTCGATGGTAGAAACGCCGGTCTGGATGAACTCGTTGGGGTAGTCCCGGGCCGCCGGGTTCATGGGCAGGCCGTTGATGTCCAGGTACTTCTCCGGCAGGATCTCAGGACCGCCGTCGATGGGCTGGCCCATGCCGTTGAACACCCGGCCCAGCATGTCGCCGCTGACGGCCAACTGCAGGGGGTGGCCCAAAAAGCGGATCTTGCTGTCCTTGAGGTTGATGCCGGCGGAGGACTCGAAGAGCTGGACCACGGCCTTGTCGCCGTTGACCTCCAGCACCTTGCAGCGGCGGACGCTGCCGTCGGGCAGCTCAATCTCCGCCAGCTCGTCGTAGGTGACGCCCTCGACCTCCTCCACCACCATCAGGGGGCCGGAGACCTCATATATGGTACGGTATTCCTTCATCATACGTCAGCACCTGCTTTCTCCACGATGGCGGCGATCTCCTGCTCCATCTCCGCGGCGATATCGGCATAGGCCTGTACATACTGGTCAGCCTCCACGAACTTGGCGCGGCCGATCTTCTCCTTGGCGGGGATGTCGAACATGGGCTGGAGGGCCGCGCCCTTGGTCAGGGCCTCCCGGGCCAGCTTGTCGTAGTCCAGGATCAGGGCCAGCAGGCGCATCTGCCGGTCATGGCTGGAGTAGGAGTCCACATCCATGAAGGCGTTCTGCTGGAGGAAGTCCTCGCGGACCATCTTGGCGGTCTCCAGGGTCAGCTGGTCATTAGCGCTGAGGGAGTCCTTACCAACCAGCTGCACGATCTCGTTGAGCTCGTTCTCCTCCTGGAGGATGCTCATGGCCTTGTTCCGGTTCTGCATGAAGGCGGGGCCGAAGTGCTCGTCGAACCAGGGCGTCATGGTGTCCAGATACAGGGAGTAGGAGTTCAGCCAATTGATGGCCGGGAAGTGGCGGCGGTAGGCCAGAGAGGCGTCCAGGGACCAGAACACCTTGACGATGCGCATGGTGCCCTGGGACACGGGCTCGGAGAGGTCGCCGCCGGGAGGCGACACGGCGCCCACGGCGGTGAGGCTGCCGGTGCGGTCCTCGCTGCCCATGCACTGCACCACGCCGGCCCGCTCATAGAACTGGGCCAGGCGGGAGGCGAGGTAGGCGGGGTAGCCCTCCTCGCCGGGCATCTCCTCCAGACGGCCGGACATCTCGCGCAGGGCCTCGGCCCAGCGGGAGGTGGAGTCGGCGATAACGGCCACGGCGTAGCCCATGTCACGGAAGTACTCGGCGATGGTGATGCCGGTGTACACCGAGGCCTCACGGGCGGCCACGGGCATATCGGAGGTGTTGGCGATGAGGACGGTCCGCTTCATCAGGGACTCGCCGGTACGGGGGTCCACCAGCTCCGGGAACTCACGGAGCACGTCGGTCATCTCGTTGCCGCGCTCGCCGCAGCCCACGTACACCACGATGTCCACGTCGGACCACTTGGCCAGCTGGTGCTGCACCACCGTCTTACCGGAGCCGAAGGGGCCGGGGACAGCGGCGGTGCCGCCCTTGGCGATGGGGAACATGGTGTCGATGATCCGCTGGCCGGACTGGAGGGGGGCCACCGGGTTGTGCTTCTT
>CALWYI010000218.1 GCA_944385715.1 uncultured Oscillospiraceae bacterium
ACCATCAGCGCAGATACGGTGATACGGGCAGCGTCACTGCTGGCGGCCCTGGGGGCCCTGGGCGGTGTGGCAGTCTGGTGTCTGCGGTTTGTAGAGCGGCAAAAAAATCAGGACAGGGAGATTTCTGCCATCCGAAAGGAGCAGACCCTGATCTGCTACGGTATTCTGGCCTGCCTGAAGGGGCTTAAGGAACAGGGGTGTAATGGGCCGGTGACGGCGGCCCTGGATAAGATAGAAAAGCATCTGAATCAGGCAGCCCATGAGGGGGAGGAAAAGTGAAGGGAAAGCGGCAGAAGCCACCTTTTTCCAGGCTGCGGACCTGGCTCTCCGGAGTTCCCCATCTCTTTGCCAAGCTGATGGTTCTTCACTGCGTGGCCTGTGGTACCCTGGCCAGCTTCTATGCCCTGCGGATCCTCTCCCGCACCGGCCACGACGCCGCCGGCATCCTGGCGGTGATCCTGGGCTTCTTCGGCGGGGAGCTGCTGCTGCTGTGCCTGAAGAAGATCCTGGCGGAGCCCCGGGAGGAGAACCCATGACGGCGGCGAACTCTCCACTTCGCCCAAAGGGCAGTAAAACAAGGAGCAGAGCATGGAGCAGATCACAAAACGGCTGGCTAATCTGCTGGCGGTAAAAAGCCTGGTGACCCTGGTACTCACGGCGGTATTCGCGGTCCTGGCGCTGAAGGGCGTTGTGTCCGGCCAGGATTTCCTGACGATCTTTTTGATTGTGGTGTCCTTCTACTTCGGCACCCAGAGCCAGAAGATCCAGAGCGCTCTGGACGGCAGCGGCGATGACGGGCGCTGAGCTGGCGGCTCTGGCCGCGACCCAGATTGGGGTCAGGGAGGATCCCCCCGGCAGCAACCGGGTAAAATTCAACACATGGTATTACGGCAGTGAGGTATCCGGCAGCGCCTATCCCTGGTGCATGGTGTTCGTCCAATGGGTGTTCGCCCAGGCGGGGGTTCCCCTGCCGCTGCGCACCGCCTCCTGCGGCGCGCTCATGAGGGCCGCGCAGGCAGCGGGCTGCTGGGTGACGGAAAGCTTTTGCCCCGGGGACGTGGCGATCTACGACTTCCCCGGCGGCGCGGACACGGACCACTGCGGCATCATAGAGAGCGTGGAGGCGGGGTCCGTAACCGCTGTTGAGGGGAACACCGGATCGGACAGCGACGCCGACGGCGGCCAGGTGCAGCGCCGGGTGCGGCCGCTGCACTACGTGGTGGGGGCGGTGCGGCCCCCGCTGGGAGAGGAGGATAAGGACGTGGAGCGATTCAACACCGTGGAGGCGTGCCCCCAGTGGGCCCAGGACACCGTAAAAAAGCTGGTGGACCGGGGCTATCTCACCGGCAGCGGCGCAAAGGACAGCCAGGGCCGCCCCGCCGACCTGGATCTCAGCCGGGACATGCTGCGGCTGCTGGTGATCCAGGACCGGGCGGGCTGCTTTACCGCGTGACAAACGACAAAAAAATTCCCGAAGCGTCGCCGCTTCGGGAATTTTTTGTTGCGCTTGCGGAGTGGATCAGATCTGGACGATCCAGCCCATGTCGTCGGGCACCACGCCGGTCTGCATGCCGTAGATGGTGTCGTAGAGCTTCTGGCTCAGGTCGCCCACGTTGCCGTTGTTGATGACGATGTCCTCGCCCTTGTAGCGCAGGTAGCCGATGGGGGAGATGACGCAGGCGGTGCCGGTGGCCCAGGCCTCCTGGAGGGTGCCGTCCTTGCTGGCGGCCTCGATGTCGTCGATGGAGAGCTTGCGCTCGGACACCTTGTAGCCCCACTTCTTCAGGAGGGTGATGGTGCTGTCACGGGTGACACCGGGGAGGATGGAGCCGCCCAGGGGAGCGGTGATGACCTCGTTGTCGATCATGAAGAAGGCGTTGGAGGTGCCCACCTCTTCCACATACTTGTGGTCCCGGGCATCCAGCCAGAGGACCTCCTTGCAGCCGGCCTCCAGGGCCTTCTTGGTGGCCCGCATGCCGCCGGCGTAGTTGCCGCCCACCTTGGCAAAGCCGGTGCCGCCCACAGCGGCGCGGATGTACTCATCCTCCACATAGATGTGGCTGCCGGTGAGGCCGCCGCGGTTGATGTCGTAGTAGGCGCCCACGGCGCATAGGATGATGATGAAGTGGTAGTGCTCCGCGGGCTCCACGGAGAAGCTCACCTCGTCGGAGATGATGTAGGGGCGGATGTAGAGAGCGGTGCCGGGGGCGGTGGGGATCCAGTCCGCGTCGGCCTTGACGGTGGCCTTCACCGCCTCAATGAACAGCTCCTCGTCCATGTAGGGGATGCACATGCGCTCGTTGGTGCGGTTGAGGCGCTTGGCGTTCATGTCGGGGCGGAAGAGGTTGATCTTGCCGTCGGGGGTCAGATAGGCCTTCATGCCCTCAAACATCATCTGGGCGTAGTGGAGGACGCAGCTGGCGGGGTCCAGGCTAATGGGACCGTAGGGCACGATCTTGCCGTCGTGCCAGCCCTGGCCCTCGTCGTAGTCCATGATGAACATGTGGTCGGTGAAGTACTTGCCAAA
>CALWYI010000219.1 GCA_944385715.1 uncultured Oscillospiraceae bacterium
CCCCGGTTCACCAGCCGGCGGATGACCGCCAGCACCTCGTCCACCATGGTGGGGTCCAGGGCGGAGGTGGGCTCGTCGAAGAGGATGATCTCCGGCTTCATGGCCACGCACCGGGCGATGGCGGCCCGCTGCTTCTGGCCGCCGGAGAGCTGGGAGGGCATGTAGTCCGCCCGCTCCACCATGCCCACCTGGGTGAGGCACTCCATGGCCAGGTCGTAGGCATCCTTCCGGGACAGACCCTGGAGCTGCATGGGGGCCATCATCACGTTCTCCAGCACCGTCTTGTGGGAGAAGAGGTTGAAGGTCTGGTACACCATGCCCATCTTCCGGCGGATCCGGTCCAGGGGGGCGTTCTTCGCCGTGATCTCCTCGCCGTCGATATAGACGCGGCCGGCGGTGGGCTGCTCCAGCAGGTTGATGCAGCGCAGGAAGGTGCTCTTGCCGCAGCCGGAGGGGCCGATGACGGAGATGCAGTCCCCCTTTTCAATGTCTGCATTGATGTTCTGGAACACCAGGTTTTCGCCGAAGCTCTTGCTCAGGCCCTCGATATGGATCATGGACATCACGCCACCTCCTTACTCTTCAGGTGCTTGTTCCGGTCCGCCAGGCTCAGCATCCGGTTGGCGATGAAGCCCAGCAGCAGATAGACCACCGAGGTGATCACCAGGGAAATAATGGGGTCCATGGTCCGGGAGGTGATGATGGTCACCGCCCGTGTCATGTCCTGAATGGCCAGAAGGCTCACCACGGAGGTGTCCTGCATGGTCAGCACGAACTGGGTCTTGTAGAGGGGCATCACCTGGTGGAGGGCCTGGGGAAACACCACCTGGAAGAAGGCCTGCCACTTGGAGTAGCCCAGGGTACGGGCCGCCTCCACCTCTCCCGGGGCCACGGAGTCCACCGCCGAGCGGAACATCTCCGCCAGGTGGGAGGCGCACTTGAAGGTGAAGGCGATGATGGAGATGACCTCCGCGCTGAAGCTGGTGTCCGCCAGGATCAGGTAGGCGAAGATCATCAGCAGCACCAGGGGCGGCAGCTTCACCATCAGAGCGGTGATGCCGTTGCTGAGGCCCCGGATCACCTTGTTCCGGCTGCCCTTTCCGGCGCAGAAGGCCATGCCCAGCAGGGTGCCCAGGACAAAGGTGCAGACAGTCAGCAGCAGCGTGATCCACAGTCCGGACAGTATCAGCTGATACCGGTCCTCATAGATCAGATTCATGTAGATGGAGTTCCGGAAATATTCCACCAGTCCCATATGTATTCCTCCTCCTAATTTACAGTCTCGCCCTGGGTCACCAGCACCAGGTCCAGATCAAAGTAAGAATCCGAGTGCAGGCAGGTCCCCATGGCCTCCACCTCTCCGGCGTAGTAGAGGGAGATGGCGTAGACGAATACGTCCGCGTCCCCGTTGGCAATGGCCAGGGAGCAGGCGTCCCAGCTGCTGTCGAACCACTCGATGGTGTAACCGTATTCGGCGGCAAAGTGCTTGATGAACTCAATGTCCACCCCCTGGGGCTCCCCGGTGTTGAAATCGTAATAGGTATAGGGGTAGCCGCTGCCGCCGGTGTTGATGGCCACCCGCAGCACCTCGCCGTCCTCCACCTGGGGGATGTCCGTGTCTGGGACGAACTCATAGATGTTGGCCCGCTCCACCATGTCCGCGTAGGTATCGCTTTCCTTGAACGCGGCGATGTACTCGTTCATCTGCTCCAGCACGTCCCGCCGGCCGTTGGTAACGTAGGCCACCAGGGAGTCGTCCCCGATGGACTCGTCCAGGATCGTCAGCTCCGGGTACTCCGCCACCATGCTGTAGGCGTACAGGGAGTCCACGGCGATGGCGTCCACATAGCCGAACTGCAGGGCCATGATGCAGTCGCCCACGCTGTCATAGCGGTAGAGGTGGGGGACGCGCACCTGTTCCGACAGGTAGTAGTCCGCGCTCCAGGCCAGGGGGGTGCCGATTTCCCAGGACTGCCAGTCCGCGATATCCAGCTCCCTGTCAGCTCCTCTGCCGCCGCAGCCCCCCAGGACGCACCCCAGTATCACCGGACAGAGCACCCCGCACAGGGCCCGTTTCCATATGGCTTTTTTTCGTCTGCTCATAGTTCCTCCGTTAGCCGCGCCCCTGTTCCGGGGCGCACAATCCGACCTTACCGCCGTTCATGTTTTCAAAGGGGTAATTATTGCCTCTCCTATTTTAGCACTTTAGGCAACAAAAACGGTGAACCTTACAAAATTGTAAAGTTCACCGGCGCGAGAGCAGGGAGAGGGCCGCGGCTCTGCGGCGGAAATAAAAATGCCGGGGCAAAGCGAACTTTGCTCCGGCGACGGCCTGCGGGTATATTTAATAGTGGATGCAACAGTTTTTGGGCAGGCGTCCAAGGCCGGATTGCCGTCCGGTAAGGCAGCTGTAATCCGGAGAGGCGAAGCAGGAAGGACAGCCTCTTATTTATGCAAAAAATCGGAGCAAGCGACATGTCGCTTGCTCCGATGCTGGCAGCGGGAGAAGGATTCGAA
>CALWYI010000220.1 GCA_944385715.1 uncultured Oscillospiraceae bacterium
CTCGCACAGCGTCAGGCTGGAGAAGGGGTTCCCGTCAAAAATGGCCAGGTCGGCGCTCTTGCCCACCTCAATGGAACCCACCTGGTCATCAATGCCCAGCAGCTTGGCAGGCTTGATGGTCACACCGCGCAAGGCGGTCTCAAAGGAAAGGCCGCGGGCAATCGCCATGCCAATATGCATCGGCAGGAACCGGGTGGCGGAGCGGCTGTCCTGCGTCAGGCAGAACTGAATCCCCGCCTTCTCCATCATGCCGGGGGTCTCAAACCTGGTATACCAAGTCTCCAGTTTGTCAGGCGCCATATCCAGCGGCCCCACCACGCAGGTAATATTCTTCTCTTTCAGATAATCAAGGATCTTCCAGCCTTCTGTGGCATGCTCAATGGAGAATTTCAGATTAAACTCCTCGCAGATACGGCTGGCGGTAACAATATCGTCCGCCCGGTGGCAATGAATCCGGCAGAACATCTCACCCCGTACCACAGGTACCAGGGCATCCAGCAGGAAATCAGAAGGAGCCTTGCCGGCATCCAGACCATCCGCATAGTTCTTGGCCTTATAAAGGACCTCCCGCAGCATGCTGGCGTTGCCCAGACGGGTCAGGGGCGCTTTGTTCTGGCCGCCGTGAATGCGGCGGGGATTCTCGCCCAGTGCCATCTTCATCTGTACAGGCGCCTTCACCAGCATGTCAAACACAGTAGCGGCGGGCTTGGTTTTAAACACTACGCTCTGACCACCCACCAGATTGCCGGAGCCGGGCAGCGCGCACACCGTGGTAAAGCCCGCCTCACGTACCACGGGGATCGCCCAATCCGCGGGATTCAGCGCGTCAATACACCGCACACTGGGCGTAATGGGGCTGGTAATCTCGGTAATATCAGCGGTGCTGGGCATCCACGCCGGCTCCCCCTTAACGGAAATATGTGTGTGGGCGTCAATCAGGCCGGGTGTAACCCACTTGCCTGCAGCGTTGATGATTTCTGCGCCGGCAGGAACCGCCACATCATTTCCCACAGCAGTGATCTTTCCGCCGTCCACCAGCACAGTACCGCCTTCCACCGTACCGTTGGTAACCGTCAGCACCTTTGCATTTGTAATCGCGAGCATTTCCTTTACCTCCACAAATTGATCTTTCAAATCTGTTTTCCATCGCTCAGGGCAGCCTTGCCCCCATCAGGGCCGCCTGCTGTCTGCCAGCGCCATGTATTTGTTCATTGAAACGTATCGTTGCTCACAACGCAGCAGCTCCCGTGTCCGACCGCTTGAATATTATTATTACAGATACTTGTAATAATATCAACAGATAAACCAGATAAAAAGCAGCAGATTATTTTGTGTATTTTGACCAGGTATTTCTTTTTACGCCTGATTTTATCGTAATAATTTCGATTCAATGGTAATATTGCAAATTTTTTTAATTCAATTATTATTGTGCCGCAAAATAAATCTTCTTGACTTCTGATAATATATCTAATAATATTAGTACATATCGCACCTGGGCGGACACCCAAAGGAGGTTATTTTATGCTTCGCATCAAATATGAAGAGGCCGTCGCCGTTATGGAAAAAAAGCTGATTGCCCACGGCGTTACAGCGGACCGGGCCCATATTATTGCGGATACGGCAGCCGGTATTTCCCGAGACGGAGTTTATTCCCACGGCATCAATCGTTTTAAGCGTCTGATCCTCAGTATTGACAGCGGCATCTGCGATCCCGCCGCCACTCCCGAGTGCGTTGCGGGCTTCGGCGCTTTCGAACGCTGGGACGGCAACCACGGCATCGGCATCATCAACGCCATGGCCTGTACGGACCGCGCCATTGCCCTTGCCCGCACACACGGCGTTGCCTGCGTTTCACTGCGCAATACCAACCACTGGTTCCGGGGCGGCACCTACGGCTGGCGGATTGCCGAAGCGGGCATGATCGGCATTGTATTCACCAACACCAAGTCCAACATGGTCTACCATGGCACAATGGACCGCGTACTGGGCACAACCCCCCTGGTGATGGCCTTGCCCCGGAGCACCGGTCCTGTGGTTGCGGATGTATCCCTGGGAGAGTACTCCTACGGAAAACTTCAGCTTGCCGATCTGGCAGGAAAGCAAATGGACAAGCCGGCAGGCTATGACAGCAGCGGCAACATCAGCCGTGACCCTATGGCGGTTATGAAAGAGGCGCGTTTGCTCCCTCTGGGCGAATATAAGGGGTCCGCTATCAATCTGATGCTGGATCTGATTGCCTCTACAACCAGCCTTGGGAACTCCGCATGCGACATCCGCAACATTCCGGGGGATGAAAACTCTGTTTCCCAGACTTTCATCGCCATCAACAGCCGGGCGGTGAATGACGCCCAGGAAGAAGACGAAATTGCGGACCGCCTTCTCTCCCACCTGCTCAATGCCCGGCCCGCTCCCGGCTTTTCCGCGCCCCGCTACCCCGGTCAAAAGGTTCTCCAGGTCCGCAAAGACAACATGGCCAACGGCATTCCCGTGGAGGAATCCGTCTGGCAGGCAATTCTGGATTTGCCGGACGCCCCCAAGTCCACTTCCGGAAGCTGGCTTTGATTCACCGCCGTTTCCCCGTTCGTGTACAGTTGGACAGGAGCGGCCC
>CALWYI010000221.1 GCA_944385715.1 uncultured Oscillospiraceae bacterium
ATGTGATCCTCAGCCGGGAATGTATCATACTTCTCATAGTAATCCGACCACCCCGCCAGCACCAGCGTGCCGCCGGCAGCGTTAAAGGCGGTGAGGGCCTGGATCTCCACATCCGAATAGGTGGCGTAGGGATTCCGCAGGGCGTTGCCATTCCGGCGGGAGGGCGCGGTGAGGATGATGGCCTTGTACTTGCCCTCCTTGTTCTCACAGGCAGCGATCAGCTCCGCGCTGGTGTTGAGCTGGACGGTGCGCACCGCATAGTCTGCGGCCAGGTTGCCGAAGTTGCCCATGGAGTCCTTGTAGTTGCCGCTCACATACTCGTTGTAGTGGGAGGCGTCAATGCCGATGTACACCAGCTTGGACGCGTCCTGGATGTCCAGAGTGATGTCCTTGGAGTAGGTGTACGACACGCCGTCCTGCTCCATCACGGCGGTGACGGTGATGGTCGATACCCGGGCGCTGGTGGGGGTGTATGCCCACGTCACATCCAGGGTGCCAGAGGCGGACAGGGTATAGCCGCTGTTGTCGGTGTACAGCGTCTCTCCGCCGCTGGAGTAGCTGACGCTGGTGACAGTGGCTGCCTCGGACTCGCTGTTGAACAGAGTGGTGGTAAGGGTCAGCTCCTCACCGGTGACGGGGATAGCGGTGTCGCTGGAAACAGAGGAGATGCCCAGCTTCACCACTTCGCCGATCCACACGGGGGCGGTGACGGCGATGTCGCCGTCGCCCTGGGTGACCCGGATGAAATAGTAACTGTAATCGGCGGGGATGTCGCACACCAGTTCGCCGGTGGCCAGCTCATCGGGGTCATCCCAGGTGTAGGCCACCGCGCCGGAGTTTACCACGACCTCCACTCGGGCAATGGAATCGGAGGCGTCAGGGTCGTAGACGCTGACCTCGATGGCGGCGACATCCGGGATCTCCTCGATAATGGAGCCCAGCATCTGGCCATTGAGGGTATAGTTGATCTCCAGATTCTTGTCCTCGGTGGCGTACACCCGGTAGTTCCGGATGGCCTCGTAGAGACCTTCCTCCGAAAAATCATCGGTGAGGATCACGTCCCGGGCGTCGTTGGCGTTGCCCCACTTGCCCTTGTGGTTGTCCTGGTTGTTGGTGGGGGCCACATGCCAGCCCTTGTCCAGAGCCATGATGTACTGCTCATAGCTGGGGTAGTAGCCGCCGGCGCCGATGGCGCCCTCGCCGTTGCCCACCTCTACCAGATACATGCGGCTGTCGATGATGGGATCATAGTACCCAAAGTCGATGAAATTGCCGAAGGTGGTGCCGGGGTGGTTGAACTGGCTGATGGAGTCAGCCAGGTTCTCATTGCTCAGCAGGGCGTAGTAGGCCTGCAGACCCGCGTTGTCGGTCTTACTGTTGAGGGTGGCGTTGTTGCGGGAGACGATGCCGGGGGTATTGAAGGTGTTGATGTGGCCGGGCCCGCCGGACCAGGTCATCTCAAAGCCCGCCAGAGCCACAAGCTCACCGGCGTGGGTCGTATTGAACGCATCCACGGCGCCCTTATAGGCGTTCCACTTCTCGGCACTCTCCGCTGTCATCTGGGAGACGTCATAGAGGGCGGCCTCGGGGTTGATGCTGCTGGTGGAGTCAAAGTAGTTGGAGTGGTCGGTGAAGGCCACGAAGTCCACATTGGCGCTCTCGGGCAGGCCGGCCACATAGTCCAGACCCTCCTGGAGCGTGCCCGCGCCGTCGGAGTATTCGGCGGTGTGGGAGTGGAGCTGGCCGAAGTAGAGCTGGTACTGGGCCGTACCGATGACGAAGCTCCAGGCGCGGGTGACGGACTTGCCGTCGGCACGGGTGATGGTGACGGACACGGTGACCTTGCCGTCAGCCAGATTGGCGGCGGGGGTGTAGGAGACCCGGCCATTCTGGATGTCCGCGCTCACCGGGGAGCCGTTCACCGTCATGACCACGGTGGGGTTCTCACCGGCGTTGCCGAAGGTGACGCCGATCTCCGGCCGCTTCTCCGCGCCGGTCTGGACGTTGGAGGCGGGGAACACGGTGAGGATCACCGGATCGTCCTTGACCTCCAGCGTATGCGAGCCGCTGATGGCCACGCCCTCCACAGCCTGGCCGGTGACAGTGATCGTCAGCTGGCCTGCTGTCATGGCCTCGCCGGGGATGGTGAAGGAGTAGACGCCGTTCTCCTCGGTGAGTTCGGCGGCTGTCTCGCCGTACTGGGCGGAGATCTCCTGCACGCCGAACACGCTGTCCACCGTAAAGGTGACGGTGTAGTCCTGCCCCACGTAGGCCTCGAGCAGGGTGCCGAAGCTGACCGCCGGCACGTTGACCACGCCGTCGGTGACGGTGACGCCCTCGGCCAGGGGATAGAAGTGGAAGGTGTAGATAGCCTTGTCGCTGTCGTTGTAGAGGCTGTAGGTCTTATAGGAGCCGCCGTAATACTCCAGGTACTGGGCGCTGGAGTTATACTTGGCGGTGCGGCTCTTCAGGTTGTAGCCGCCGTTGAAGGCGGTGAGGGTCCAGTCGGCCTCCTCGGTGGCCTCGGCAGAGTAGAAAGCGTTGTTGCCGGTGCCGTTGGAGCAGAGATAGCCGTCGCTGGTCTTAAAGCGGTAGTACTCGCCGTTTTGCTGCACGGTGAACACCCGGGCGCCGTTGGCGGGGGTGGCCACGCCGTCGGCCACGGTGGCCTCGGCGTTGTTGACAACCTGATTGTCACCCTCTCCGGCCAGCACACCTTGGGCAGAGAGGTTCTAGAGCACGACCTCA
>CALWYI010000222.1 GCA_944385715.1 uncultured Oscillospiraceae bacterium
TCAGATCATAGGCGGCGGTCTGCACACCGTAGGGCACATTGTACTTTACCGTTGCCTGGATAGAGTGGGCCACCATATTCCCATCCCACCAGCCGGACAGCTCATTGTCAAACTGATAGGCATACAATTTGCCGCCATACGCAATCTCGATGCCGTTTGTGGGCTGTACCTCTCTCCTGGTCGCATAGACCGGGTTCCCATCTCCGTCTGTGAAGCTTACGCTGCTCAGGTTGAGCCCCGCGGGTTCGATGATGTAGAAAATGGGGTCAACCGCCAGCATATTTCGAGGAGAGCCATAATAGTCGGTCGGTGTGATGCTTATGTTTGAAATTTGAATCGTATCTCCGGGCAGAGCGGTCGTCTGGTTCGCCCCGTTAACTTGAATTTGCGGTTGTATTGCCCCGCTTACACCGATTGCTCCGGGGGTGTTATTCACTGTGATGGATACTTCTTTATAGTCCGGGATTTCCTCTCCACTGGCTGTGGCGGAATAGATTCGGTACTTGTCTGTAAATTTTTCACGATCCTTCACGCCGTCCGCGATCCGGCCTATCACGGCGCTGGTATATCTATCTTTGTAACTTCTGCCGTTGTCATATCCCTTGGCCAAACCGGGAATCTGCGCCTGGAACCCAGTGACCTGCGCTCCAGCCGGAAGTCCCGGCACATCTGCCAATTGGATCTCAATGCCGCAACCCGCTGCGTCGTAATTTAGAGTTTTGGAGATGGCTTGAATTTTCTCACTATCCAACTGGATTTCATTTCCATCACCATAATAAATAGTCAGTTTGGTAGGATGTTCGCCGCTGTTTACCTGGCAGGGGATGCGGATGGCCGTCCGGATCAGGTCCAGGCTGGAGTCAAACTCTGCCTCATAGATCAACGGGCCTGTTTTATCCGCGCCGCTGTTGGTGATTTCAACGTAACTCAAGAACATATTGTAATCGTCGAAATTACCCGCTTCATTTCCAAGCTCCGTGTAATTGGTAAGGTAAATTGTAGGGGCCTTCGCATCCAGGTAAGTTTTCTCCGGGTCTATGACCGTGATTTTAAGCTGATCCGATGTGCTCGTGCTATCATAATCAAACCTATTTGCGGTATCCTGTCCATAGGCCGTGACATCCGTGTAAATCGGATATACGATGTATGTCTGATCTATTTCCGCCTGCTCCGTTACAGTATAAGTGACCCTGAGCGAATCAAGTGCCCCATAGAATTTTTCATGAGTTACAGTATAAAATTTGCAGTTGGGGTATTTTTCTTTCAGGTCATCACTTACATTAGTTGCTTCCGTCACTGGGATTCTGTTGTTCAGTTTTGCTTCAGTTACTGTAAATACATCCGGCACGGCAAAAAGTAAAGTCGCTTTGTCGATGAAGTAAGCGACCTGTCCTCCTCCCCCTGGAAGCAAATACTGCCAGTACACAGTGACGGCGAATGTGGTATTTTCAGTTCCTTTAGAAGCAGTAATGTTTTGATTCCATGCGCCACTGGATGTGATGGTCTGCTGACCTGAGTGTAGTTTTACATCCACTGTCTTGGGATCCGAGGTACTATCCCCCACCTGCACCGCGGCCTGAATCGCGTCTTTAATCAAAAAGCCTTCTGTCTTTTGGCTTGGAGGTAAAAACGCGACATCGGGCTGGACATTGATAGAAAAGCTGCTGCTGGTCGCGCCCTCATCCTTGAAGTGGACAACCAGCGTGCCATTGTTCCGCTGATAGTTGGAATCACTGCTATTCCCATAGACTGGTTCACTGTGCTCCCACTCAACAGATTCAATGGTAACGCTTTCGATATTAGTTACCTTCCCATTTTCTTCTGTCAATCCCACAAACTGCATCCCGTAGGGCAGGGTGATCCGCAGAGATTTGGCCTCGGCACCATCCTCCAGCGCCACGGTAAAGTTGATGGTGTATACTGTATTAGAGCCGGTTGCTTCCCAACTTAGCGGCTCGCTTTGATTGAGCAGGTCCACATCTTGCGCCGTGCCACCATTGAAAGGAATGAAATTCTTCAGGGTCATCTCTGTGATCCTGGTCTCACCATTCCCTTCGCTTTCGGGATTGGAATTGTTAGGTGTGGCAGGGTCCACAGCATCCGTGGGTGGCGCGGACGCCCCGTCATTCTGGTCATTGGGCCCAGGCTCCTCGCCATCATTCTCTGGGGCTTGCTCACCCTCCGCAGCACTGCCGTTAGACGGCTCCTGGCCGTCCTCCGGCTCATTGCTCCCACTGGGCGGAACGGGTTCCGCCGCAGTTACAGTCACCGTGGCCACATTGCTGGTGGTGGAGGCGGTGGTCGTAGTCCCGTCTGCCAGTTCCACCGTATTGGTGGCAATGACGTAGTAGTAGAACGCCCCGGCTTCCGTGGTGTCCACGGTCAAAGTGGCCTCGGTCTCGCCGTCCAGAGGGAGGTCGTTCTTTTCATCCTCAGCGGCGTTGGCATCATCCACCGAATCGTCGCCACTCTGATACCACTGGTAGGACAGCGTACCGCTGTCTGATGCGGTGGTGGTACCGTCTAAAATGACTTCATCACCCACTTCGCACTCTGCGCTGTCCAGCTTGATGTCTGCTGGGGCAACGGCTGTGGACGGTTCTCCAGTGCCTTCCTCCACGGCAAAGGCCGCAGTGGGGAGCAGCCCCAGCAGCATCACGACGGTCAGCAGTATAGCCAATGGCCGTCTCAATCGTAGTTTCATGACTTGTTCTCCTTTACATCCTATTTTGCATGGGTTGCGATAATTTGGTAATCAACAGTGCTCTGGCGTCTTCCGCCGCCTGCTCTGGCGGGGCT
>CALWYI010000223.1 GCA_944385715.1 uncultured Oscillospiraceae bacterium
ATCCCGCTCGTAGTCCATGCGCCGCGCGATCAACTCCGAACGCAAGTCCAGGTCCTGCTCCCCGCAGATCTCTACTACCAGGCCGAAGCGGTCCAGCAACTGCGGACGCAGGTCTCCCTCCTCCGGGTTCATGGTTCCGATGAGCACAAAGCGAGCCGGATGAGAATAACTCACCCCCTCACGCTCCACAGTGTTAACGCCCATCGCCGCACTATCCAGCAGCACATCCACGATATGATCGTCCAGCAGATTGATCTCATCCACATAGAGGATATTGCCATTTGCCTGGGCCAGAAGCCCAGGTTCAAAGATCTTTTCCCCTTTTTTGATGGCCTGCTCCATATTGAGTGAACCCACAACACGGTCTTCCGTAGAGCTGACAGGTAACTCTACCACGCGGCGGGTGTATCGGACCGTCCTAAAATTTCCCTGTTTTGCCTGACAATCACTGCACAGATCGGAGCTGTCTGGCCTGCAGTGGAACTGGCATCCCTCCACTACCTCTACCTGTTCAAGCAAGTCCGTCAATCCTCGGACAGCGGTAGATTTCGCGGTTCCTTTCTCTCCGCGGATCAGAACGCCCCCCAGGGCAGGATTGATCAAATTAAGGATCAGCGCCAGCTTCATCTTTTCCTGCCCCACAATGGCAGAAAAGGGATAATTGTGCTCCAAAACTACGTCCTCCAGATAAAAAACTTCAAAGGGTCTTCCTCCGACTGCTGTGCGTGCGGAGGAAGACCCCTC
The DNA here is from genome assembly GCA_944385715.1 of uncultured Oscillospiraceae bacterium. Taxonomy (GTDB): domain Bacteria; phylum Bacillota; class Clostridia; order Oscillospirales; family Oscillospiraceae; genus Pelethomonas. Next base: position 745 of record CALWYI010000223.1, read on the forward strand.
GCTCTCAATCCAATAGCAATTTAGAATTCTACGTCTGGATACAGGTATTTCGCCATGGTGCGATAGGCCTCGTTATAGAGCTTATTGGCTTTGTTGTGGAAAAGGCTCTTCTCCAGATTATAGAGTCTACCCTCCTGGACTGCCCGCAGGGAATCCCAGACCGGGTTATCTTTATGCATTTCCTTGAGGGTGTCCAAGTTGGTATCGCCAAATTCAGACAGAAAAATGATGTCAGGGTCCAGGGCATAAACATCTTCCAGGCTGATTTCAACACTAGCCGAAGTTCCCTCACTGTCAGGGTCCACCACATTGACGCCGCCAAGTTCCGTCAGCATAACGCCGGGCTGCGAGTCAACCGTATATGCCTTCAGCACGTCGGAGGACAAGACGAAAATAATGGCAGTGGGGGCCTTTTCCACGTCAGGCACCTTAGAAACAATACTGATGATATCGTTGGCAGTAGCCTCCGCGATTTCGTCCCACAACTCGGGCTTATCGTTCAGATTGCAGAACACCTTGAACCACTTTAGGTAATCCTGGACAGAGTCATAGTTGATGCCGATGACCGGGATATTTGCTGCGGCAGCGGGGCCCGATATCGTGGAGTAGCCCTTCATCCCAGTGGAACACACAATCAGGTCAGGTTTTTCTGCAATGATGGTTTCTACATCCCAGTTGGTGCCAGAGGAGCTCTCGGTGACGACCTTCACACCCTCATCCTGAGTGATATCATGGCCAATCTGCTCTTCATATGTAGTGATGGCACTGGCCCCGCCGACAGCCAGCTGGACCGTACCGCCAGCTTCATACCACAAGCTCGTCATAGAGCCGAACAGGACCGCTACCTTCTGGGGATTCTTGGCGATGGACAGTCTCTCCCCACTCCCGTCATCCGTAAAAGTGACATGCGTATCCGTGACTTCCACATCGTTGGCTTTGCTCATGTAGTACTCGACAACCGTGTTGTCCACTTCGTCTGCAGTGTCCGACGTCTGTTTCTCATCCCCGTTGTCGGACGTTTGGGCGGAGTCATTGGTGCCGGAGGAATTATCAGAATCATTCTGCGGGTCCTGCTGGCCGCCGCAGGCCATCAGCGACAGCGACAGGAGAAGGGCAAGAAACAACGCAAGCAGTTTTTTCATAGTGAGCTCCTCTTTTCTTATAAGTTTGAGTGATGGTATCGCTTCGCAATCTGCGGATGCGAACAAAGGGAGATGTTGCTCACGGGCGCACCGGTGCCGTAAGCTTTTCAGGAATTATTACCGGACAGTCATTCTTGTTGTCGCGGACGATCTGCGCGCCGATATGGAAAACATGCTCCATGTTCTCTCGCCCGATAATGGTTTCCGGGTTTCCGTAGTCATAGACATGGCAGTCTTTCAGCACATAGATGCGGTTGGAATACCGCGCGGTAAAGTTCATATCGTGGAGGACCATGACAATGGTGATTTTCAGCCGCTCCCCCAGTTCTCTGATCAGTTCCAGGACTTCCACCTGATAGCCTACATCAAGATAAGTAATGGGCTCATCCAGCAGGAGAATCTCCGGCTGCTGGCAGATTGTCATTGCGATCCAGGCCCGTTGTTTTTCTCCGCCGGAGAGATTATTCAGCATGCGGCCACCCATATCAGCCAGTCCCGTCAGCGCCAGGGTCTCGTCAATGATCCTGCGGTCTTCCGCCGTAATGCCCTGTCCAAATCGCTTATAGGGATACCTTCCGTAGGAGACCAACGTCCGAATATCGATATCCTTCGGCGACATATGGGTCTGCGGAAGATAGGCAATCTTTTTGGCAAGTTTTTTTGGCGAATAGTCCCGGATCGGTCTATCCTCATACACAGGGGTCCCGCAGGATGGTGTGACTACACGAGAGATTGTCTTGAGCAGGCTGCTCTTTCCGCATCCGTTTGGGCCAATAATCGTGGTGATCTTGCCGCGTTCAAAATCCATCGTGATATTTTCCAGGATCGTTCTCTTGCCAAAGGTAATCGTCACATTGTCAAATCCGAAATACATTGATCCACCCCCTACGAAGCACTCTTTTTCCGAAGAAGATACAGGAAAAACGGCGCACCGACAAAGGACAGCACAATGCTGACGGACAGCTC
>CALWYI010000224.1 GCA_944385715.1 uncultured Oscillospiraceae bacterium
CCTCTGACCGTGGCGGAGCTGCAAGAATTGGCGGAGCGGGCCCGGCGGTATATCCCGGAGCGGGTGCGGTACTACGCCCCCAGAGTGGGGGTAGACTACGGCTCGATTGCCATCCGCTGTCAGAAATCCCGGTGGGGCAGCTGCTCCAGCAAGGGGAACCTCAGCTTCAACTGTCTCCTGATGCTGGCGCCGCCGGAGGTCATCGACAGCGTGGTGGTCCACGAGCTGTGCCACCGGAAAGAGAAGAACCATTCGGCGGCTTTCTACGCCCAGGTGCTGCGGGTGTTTCCGGAGTACCGGACGTGGCGCCGCTGGCTCAAAGGGAACGGCCCCGCCCTGCTGCTGCGGAGCGGAAGATGTTCCGGGTAGCAATTCTCGCATCAAAAGCTGCCAACGGAAGCAGAGGCAGAGGAAAAAGTCGGGAAGTAGAGATGGGAAGCCGCATGAATTTTATGTTTTTTAGGTTAGAAGAGCGGAGAACTGTCGGTATCCGACTTTCCTCACCTCCACAGGAGAAGCACCGCAATTTTGATGCCATAGGAATCAAAATTGCGGTGCTTCTTTTTTTGCTGCATAAAAAGACAACGCCTGCAGGCAAACCGACCCGGGACCCCTTGACGGTCTACATATTTAGATGCCGTATACCTTCGGCCTCGCAAAAAGTAGACTACGGCGGCACCATGGCCTGCTTTGCAGCACCCCGCTGTGCTGCCGGGTGATTCGTTCCATATTCCCCACCATTTGTAGTCTATACAGAAAGGCTTTGTTCCTCATACAATACAACCATAGCCCGGGAAAGACAATTTTACAGAAGGAGGATACAGACATGGCGCTTTCTGTTGACAGCAAGGTAAAGGAACTGATGAAGAACGAGGCGGCGCAGGCCTGCAGGCAGTAGAGCTGGGCCCGATCAATATCCCGACCCGGAGATCTTTTCCGGCGTTGAACAGCGCAAATCGCTCCTGAAGGACTTGCAGAAGGCTTTTTCCCGGCTCCACAAGGCCCCGGCTGTTGCGTCGAAAGATACGGGAGAAATTCTTGACGCTGAGGATGTCATAGCGGCGGGCCGTGAGCCCCACCGCATGGCCTGGCACCCGACCGGGAAAAATAAAAGGGCCTGTTGTCCGTTTTACACAGGCAACAGGCCCTTTCGGCTGTTTGTTGAAATTTGGGTCAGGCGGGATGGGGACGGTTCCCCTTGCGTGCGGCGCTCTCCGCGCCGCGCGGCTCCCCGGCCTTACTTCTTCTGGACGTACTTCAGGCAGTCCAGCATAACCGCCACCAGAATGATGATGCCGGAGAACACGAACTGCAGGTTGGTGTCGATACCCAGAGTGGTGAGGGAGTAGGTCAGGGCGGTGAAGATGAACACGCCCACTACCACGCCGGAGATCTTACCGATACCACCGGTGAAGGAGATACCGCCCACCACGCAGGCGGCGATGGCGTCCATCTCCCAGCCCTGGCCGTAAGCCGCGGAGCCGGAACCGGTCATACGCAGGCACTCCAGCCAGGAGCCGAAACCGTAGAGGATACCGGCCATGATGAAAGCGCCCACGGTCACCAGGAACACGGAGATACCGGATACGGAAGCCGCCTCGGGGTTGCCGCCCACGGCGTACAGGTTCTTACCAAAGGTTGTCTTGTTCCAGATGAACCACACCACCACGACGGCAGCGATCGCCCACAGGATGATGGTGGGGAAACGACCGATGCGGGGGATGATCATGGCGGGAATGGTGGTGTCGATGGCGCCGAAGGACACGCCCTTGGTGGAATAGGTCACCAGACCAAAGATCACCAGCATGTTGGCCATGGTGGAAATGAAGGGGTGCATTTTGAATTTCGCGGTGAAGAAGCCGGCGATGGTGGTGAACACGGTACAAAGGACGATGCACACCAGCAGGGCCAGGAACACCCGGGCCAGGACCGGCAGAGCGGTGAAGTCAAAGATATGGCCAAACACGGAGCCAGTGTTGATACCCTGGTGCATGACGATGGTGGCCGCTGTCATACCCATACCGACCATTCGCCCGATGGACAGGTCCGTGCCGGCCAGCAGGATCAGGCCGGCTACACCGAGGGCCAGGAACATTCTCGGGGAGGCCTGCTGGAGAATGTTCAGGATGTTGTTCACCGTCAGCAGCTGCACATTGGGCCCCTTCACGATGGGGGTGATGATGCAAAGGGCGATGAAGATGATGATGATGGCGATGTACAGACCGTTGCGCAGCAGGAAGCTGCGGCGGTTGAAGGTGTACTGGTAGTTCTCCCACTTCTGGGCCATGGATTCACCGAAGGTGAACTTGGACATCCGCAGCAGATCGATGAGGTGATACTTGTGATCAAACGCGGCGTGGCGCCGGTCCTTCACCTGCTGCAGGTCCTTCTCCCGCTTCATCTTGGCGTCGAAGAGGCGGTTCTTGTGGACGTACTTCTCGTCCTTGATCTCACCGGCGTCGGTGAGCTTGGCCACGGTGGTCTGGTGCTCCTTCTCCAGAGCGGCCACCGACTGGCGGTAGTTCTCCTCCGCCTGGGCCTTCTCCAGCTTGCAGCTCTCCGCCACAGCCTGATAGTAGCCCTGGTAGTTCTCCTTCAGGTAGCTCTCCGCCTGGGCGATGAGCTTGGCGATGGCGTCCTTGTTCTTGGCCTCCACCGTCTTGGCCTGCTCCAGGGCCGTGCGGAGCTCCTGGGCTCTGGCCTCCTTCTCCTGGGCGGTATAGATCTTGTCCCGCTTCAGGCTGTCAAGGCTGTTCTGGATATCAATCACCTTGTCGGTGCCGTCCGCCCGCAGATCGTTGATCTGCGCCTGAATAGCGCCGACGGCCTCGTCGATGGGCTGGCGAAGCTTTGCTTCCTGCTCCGCCGTCAATATCTTATTCTCTGCAACCATAGCCTTTTCTCCCTACTACAGATATTTCGCGCTCAGGCGCAAAAGCTCTTCCTGATTCGTCTCTTTGGTGTTCACGATGCCGGAGAGGTAGCCGTTGGACATGACCCCGATACGGTTGGTGATGCCCAGGATCTCGGGCATTTCCGAGGAGACCACGATGATGGTCTTTCCCTGCTTGGCCATGTTGATGATCAGCTCGTAGATCTCATACTTGGCGCCCACGTCGATGCCGCGGGTGGGTTCGTCCATCATAAAGACCTGGGGCTCCCGCTCCAGCCACCGCCCGAAGATAACCTTCTGCTGGTTGC
>CALWYI010000225.1 GCA_944385715.1 uncultured Oscillospiraceae bacterium
GCCATTGTTCAACTTCAACTTATAGGTCGTACTCGAATGGCGCAGGCTGTGAAATACAACCTTGGGCAAATCATTCTTCCTAATCAACGCATTAAACAAGCGGGAGATAACCTGCCCTTCCATTGGTCTGCCATTGGGTAAAGCAAGAACAATGTTATAGTCGTGGTACTCACTGCCGAGATACCTTTTCTGTTCCTCCTGCTGCTTCTTCCAATCCACAAGCATACGGGCAACTGTTTCAGGCAGCCATACACGGCGTATACTGCTCTGTGTTTTGGGTTTTTTGAACACAAGCATGGTGCTGTCACTTACGAATACCGCAGGGAACACCTTCAGCACATCCTTATTCTCCAGAGCGTCCATAGCATTTTTAGAAACGCGCTGAAGTTCCTTTTCCACAAAGAGCGATGCATTATGTTCCTTGATGCTTTCCTCGTCAATCGTGAGGCAATCCCATGTAAGGCCCATGATCTCACCAAGTCGAAGAGAACAGGAAAATGCCAAGTGGATCGCAAGAGCCAGACGGTCATCTTCACAGACTCTCAAAGCATTGGCCAAATCCTCCATTGTCCAAATGTCCCGGACTTTCTTTTCGAACTTAGGGAGTGTAGCTTTTGAAACAGGATTTGTTTCAAGGAGCTCCCATCTCACAGCCTGATTGAAAGCGCAATTCAGGATTTTGTGGATCTCCCGGACATTACGGGGAGATACCGTCTCCCCCTCAAAGCTCTGATTGTTTCTCACAACTCTTTGCACCTTCAGTAGCTTTCGGTAGTATTCGTCCATGAACCTTGGTGTTATATCCTTGATTTTCGCTTTCCCGATGATGGGATTGATATAGTTATCGATCAATCCTTTTTTACTATCGAAGGTGGAAAGCGCCCATGCGTTTACTCCATAAAGGTTCATAAAGTCATACAACAGTTCCGAAACTGTTTTAACGGACGGCTTCACAAAAGTGTTATTGGTCTGCTTATGCTCGATTTCTGCCTTCCGCTTTTTTGCTTCGGCGTAAGTACCCCATGTTTCCCATTTCTGATGTCTTACGCCTTCTTCATCATAGTAGTCATAGACGACCGAGTATTTGCTTTTTCTTTTTGTAATAGATGCCATTTTCTTATCTCCTTTGATATTTAACGATTATTGAGCCATTCATCAAAGGATTCGATAGGTACTCTAATGGTTTTCCCAATACGCACAGTGACAAAACCATTCTCCGATTTAACCAAGTCATAGGCTGCGTTTTTGCTGATTCCAAGTATCTCAGCGATTTCTTTCACTGTATACACGCGGCGTTGACTTGAAGGCTGCTGCATGATTGCCATTTCCATAGAGATCTCCTTTCTTAATTACCTCTTTGCCTATCACACAAAGCAGTATCTAAATTCTAAAGAATACCGGTGATTTAAGCAAAGGTGCGGAATATGTATAGCCTGCCGATGAGCAGGCTTGATTGTTATCGCTTGTTATTCTTCTTTTCTGAGATGTAATAGTCTTTTCCGTTCGTGCCGTTGCAGAGCATACAGCGTTCACGGGGCTGGTCTGGATTTACCAAAGCGAGCTCATAGCCGCTTTCCATATATTGACTGGTACATCTCGGACAGAGTGTTCTTATATCGTTTGGATTATTCTTTTTCATTTTGCAAGCCCGACGCTGATGCTCAGCGCCTTGTCCACCTCCATCATTTTTTCTTCATCAAGAGTTCCGATCAGATTGCGAAGCTGATACTGGTCAATGGTCTGTACCTGTTCCATCAAAATCAGGGAATTTTCTTTCAGGCCACAATCGGTTTTAGCCAACACATGAGTAGGCAGTGCAGGCTTGTCCAGCTTGCTTGTCAAAGGTGCTACGATAGTCGTAGTGCTGTTCGCATTGCCTGTATCGTTCTGGATAATAAGTGCGGGTCGGAAACCATTTTGAACCGAGGTTACTTTTCCTTTCTCATCACGAATCTTCTTGTCGAACTTGGTTACATAGATTTGTCCACGAAGTACATTTGCCATAGGTAGCCTCCTTAAATTGTTATGTATGCGGGGTAAAGCAGTAAGCCAATACCCCGCCGCATATCAATTGCGTGTCTATTTGTTCTCAACACCCCGACACGCAGGGCGACCATCAAACAGCTGACAGCGTATCAGCCTCATGGGATTTCATCCCCTCCGAGGTTCTCTCAGAGCTGCCCCCATTGCTTGCGACGGTTTGTTCACGCTCGAACTGTGGCTGGACAGAAGTATCTGCCCACTCCGAGTTATGGCCACACAGGGAGCTGCCCTGTGCTCATAGCAGATGTTTATCGCTCGCACTTTGCGGTGGTCTTGGCGCATTTACTATCGTGGCTTTCCGTACAATCGGCGGAATGGGAAGGAAATCAAAGTGTTCTCTATTGGAGACAAAGATCTCGAAAAGTTCTGCCGAGAGGCTAAGAAATACGGCGTGCTTTACTGCGTATTAAAAGACAAGACGGCTGCTGATGGTCATACTGATGTGTTTGTCAGAGCGGAAGACGCAAGTAAAATCAACCGTATCTTTGAACATTTTGGTATTGCTACTGCGGATATTGGTTCTGCAAGAGCTGAAATCGTTAAGGAGCAGGAAAAGAAGCGCAGGGATGCTGATATCCCCGCCCCTGATCGCAATACCACGGAAAAGGATAAGGATGAAGCGTTCTTTGACACTCTTTTTTCTCCGACTCCCAACAAGGAGGAAGCACAGACACAACCCCCCACGGAAGGCCCGGTTGCGGCGAAATCCCGTCAGTCCGAGCCTGTATCAAGGCAGCCGAGAAAATCGCCAGGGGTACCTCTGATTCCCCGGAGCGTTCCCGTCCCTCTGTAAGACGGGAAATGAATGAAATTCGTAAGGAACAGAGAAAGGGGACGGAATCCGCGCCAAAATCAAAAGATACCCCGCAGAAAATCACTGATCACAAAGAAGTGCCTAAAAAGGAAGAAACAAAGGGGAGATAATCTATGGCAAACTATGATGATATTTTCAATGCAAGCCAGCCAAAAGAAAGCGAAGAAAAGAGTTTTACGCCCTTTGACAAGGATGGATGGGCTGCACAGAAAAAGCAGGAGCGTGAATATGCTTTTGCGATGATTGATGAAACCGCGCAGCACATGGCAAATGGCGGTGTGCTTTTCCAGTCTTATCTGGATGTTCAGGCTCATTTTGACCGTTATTCTGACGGCAATGCGCTTCTCATCACTGCACAGAAACCCGATGCCAAACAGCTTGTTGATTTCAAAGGCTAGAAAGACAACGGTGTGTATATCAAGAAGAGCGAAAGCGGAATTACTCTGCTTGAACCCGGCGAGGAATACACGAAAGAAGATGGCTCTATTGGAGTCAGCTACAATTCCAAAAGGTCTTCGATATTATTCAGACAAACGCTAAGGTAAAGGATAGCTCGAGTATTAAACGCGATGAACGTATGCTTATTAAAGCAATTATTCATAACGCTCCCTGCCCTATTGAGATCAGCCAGCAGATGCCTGAGAATATCACTGCGGTGTACCGTTCTGAGGACAAACAATCTATGTGAAAGCCGGTCAGGAAGCCGCAGATATTTTCCGTGGGATTTTCTCAGAAACTTGCTCATGCACACCTTGATAACGGCGATTATATGCGCAGCGATCATGCTTTCACAGCGTACTGCGTATCTTATATGCTTTGCAGTCGCTACAATGTTGCAAAGGATATGTTCCTTTTTGAGCGTCTTCCCGAAAATCTCGCCACGATGGATGCCCGAAGCGTGAGGAACGGGCTTTCAAAAATCAGAGATATTGCGAACGAGATTTCTTCCGACATGGCAAAGGTTCTTGAAAAAGACATTACCGCAACTTACAAAACGGCAGATCAAATGTCAGACCAATATCGTTTTAATGCAGATCAAGACGAACAGCTTGAGGAATTGCTTAATGTAGATAACTCTATGTGGATGGCAGTCCTCTATGGCGTATATGGCTCTGACGATATGATTGTTCAAGTGGCTCTTTCTCAGATAGGTAATGTCGGTGGCGAGCCTTACTGGTCGTGGTACGGATTTGGAAGCCGCGTTGAATGGTGCGCTTGCTTTGTACCTTGGTGTGCAGATCAATGCGGATATATGGATACTGGTGTTATACCTAAATATGCCGGATGTGACAATGGCATGGACTGGTTCAAGGAGAGAGGACAATGGGCTGATAATTCGGTTGAACTTTCGCCCGGCATGAGAATCTTTTTTGATTGGGCATACAACGGGCAGGATGGTACCGCAGATCACACTGGTATTGTAGAGAGAGCAGAGAATGGAATCGTTTATACTGGCGAAGGCCATACAAGTGATAGTTGTGCTGAACGACATTACGCTGTTGGGCACAGTGCAATTCTCGGCTATGGTATGCCTGCATACTAAAAGTGAAGGCTCTTGCATCGGGCTTTGGCTCGGTGTCAGAGCTCTTTTTCTTCATAAGTCGGTTTTGAGCGACATTACAGTTCCAATTCAAAGCAAAATTTGCTGAAACTATTGCAGAGTCCGGCAAACCATTCCATAATGTAACATATATTACTATAATCTCCCTTTTTAGGAGATGGATCATATACGTTTTACTGTAGGCAAAACCTATGAAAGTATCATACGATAGGCTTTGTAAACTATTGATAGACAACAAAATGAAGAAAAGTGATTTGGCAAAAGCGGCACAGATAAGCCAATACACAATGACAAACTTAAATAACGATAGGCCTGTATCAATGGAGATAATGCTTCGCTTATGCAAGATATTCCATTGCGACATTGGTGATGTTATGGAAGTTTACGAAGAAGATTAAATAAATCTCCTGTGGAGGAAATATAGATGGATGTCGGGCAAATGCAGTTGAACCTTTTCGGTGAAATAACCGAAGAAAGCATACAAAAGGAGACAGAAAACGTGATTTCGGATTCTTATATTAGTGAGAGCAAAGCAATGGACTTGCTTGGCCTTTCTCGCCACTCCTTTGAAAAAATAATAGATTCTGGGGCAATTACACCGCAGATAATTTCAGGCAAGAAATGCTACGATGTTGCGCAATTAAAAGCTTTTATGGAGACAGAAACATATAAAGAACTTGTGCAAGGCGTTGTTGATCCTCGCAATTCATTAAATGATCTTACGGGTAAGGATTGGCTGCCTGAAACAAAAAGCTTTTTTATCAAAAAGGTCTTGGAGCAAATAGCCCTGAAGCGCAAATTGAAAAACTTCATCCAGCGCCATATTCATTCCTGGATATTGGACATCTTGTACGCTTCTAAAACGTGGGATGAAAGATCTCGACCCGCTTGGTGGAGTAGGCTCAACGGCAAAGGCTTGTGAGGGCGATGGTCGCATTTGCACAAGTATTGAATTATTTGATCATTGGCATGAACTTTCGATACAACGACTTGAAACGGAAGTTGGTGCTGGGACAAGCGCTCGCCATGAATTTATTAACGGTGATATGCAAATAAGAATAAGGTTGAAGTCCTTAATGTTTTAGAGGGATAAATATGGAACAAGGAGAATGGGAAAGATTGCCTCCTGATGAAAAGAAGAGGCGGTTGTTTCTGAGATAAAAAAATTCTACAAGACTTTCTTGACAGACGTACAATATCTCAAGAGCAATTTGATAAGAGTTTCGGAGAGATGATGTCAAAAATGGGCTTTGATACGGATGGTAATAGTACCAAGCGAAGAAATTGGAGGACGGATTAAATGACATACAATTTATCAAAATCAAGATATTGCTCTGGAGTACAATGCCCGAAAATGCTTTGGCTAAAGAATAATATGCCGGAAGAGTTTGATAATAGCGTTATAAACGATGCAGTGATGGCTACAGGCAACGAAGTCGGCGATCTTGCAATGGGACTGTTTGGGGAGTATGTTGAAGTACCTTTTGGTGACCCTAAAGGAATGATTGAGAAAACGAAAGAACTTATCGAAGCCAACACTCCGATAATTGCGGAGGCATCGTTTTCCGTTGATGGACTGTTCTGTAGTGTTGATATTCTGAAGAATCTTGGAGATAAGACGGTTGAGTTATACGAGGTTAAAAGCTCGACTGAGATTAAAGAAATATATTATCAAGACGCTTCGTTCCAGTGTCATGTTTTATCCAAACTTGGCTATAAAGTAAGATCTTGTGCAATCGTTCATATTAACACCCAGTATGTACGGCATGGCGACCTCGACATAAATGAATTATTTACAGTAAAGGATATTACCGCTGATGCTGCGATGCTGCAACCCGACGTTTCCGACAATATTGACAGTATCAGAGAATATATGCTCCAACCCGAAGAGCCACCCGACGACATTGGAGAGCATTGTTTCACTCCATATTTTTGTGGCTTTTTTGGATATTGCACAAAGCATCTGCCCACACCTAATGTGTTTGATGTTGCCGGTGCAAGGACAAGTACAAAACTGAAATGTTACAACAAAGGCATCATATCCTTTGAAGATTTGAATACTTGCGATGTGTTCTCTTCATCGCAGTACAAGCAAATTGAGCATGAGCTGTTTGGCTATCCCCCTTACATCGATATGGAGAGTATTAGAGGGTTTATGAAGAATCTTTCATATCCTTTGTACTTCCTTGATTTTGAGTCATTCCAGCCGGCTATTCCGTTGTTTGATAATTCTCGCCCCTATGAGCAAATAGTATTTCAATATTCACTTCATTATGTGGAACATGAGGGCGGAGAACTAAAACATACCGAGTTCCTTGCCTATCCAGGTAGTGACCCACGCAGAGCTCTTGCAGAGCAGCTGTGTGCTGATATTCCTTTGAATGTTTGCACTACCGCATACAACATGGGCTTTGAAAAAGGAAGGATACGTGGTCTTGCCGAGTTGTATCCGGATTTGCGCGATCATTTGATGAACATTCACGACCACATTCAGGATTTGATGATTCCGTTCCAGAAAAAGTGGTATTACTGCCGTGCTATGCAGGGATCACATTCAATCAAATACGTTCTCCCTGCTCTGTTCCCTGAAGATCCTGCGCTTGATTATCATAATCTTGACGGGGTTCATAACGGCGGCGAAGCCTCAGAAATGTTTGCAAAAATGGCAACCATGCAACCGGAAGAACTCGAAACAGCAAGGGGACAGTTGCTGAAATACTGTGGGCTTGATACCTTTGCTATGGTAAAGATTTGGGAAAAATTAAAAGAAATCTAAAGAGCATGAAGTAAAGTGCCAAATGTATCCCATGCCTCGGTGGTATAATTATATTTGAGTACTTTAGGCTGAAATACCAAGATATTTACAAAGGAGCAGAGCCTATGGAAAGCATTGAACCTAAAAAACTGGCGTTGATACGAATCTGGCAGATCTTGAAAGAGTATAGCGATTACGACCATCCTCTTACCCAAGACGATGTTGCAAGGCATCTTGAAAGCGACTATGGAATCGTTATCGAACGAAAAGCAATCAGCAGAAATATATCTCTTCTGAAAGAAGCAGGGATTGAAATTGAATCGAGACGTGCCGGTAGTTACCTCGAAGGAAGAGATTTTGAAGATTCCGAACTCAAACTGCTTATTGACGGCGTTCTTTGTAGCAAACATATTACTGCTCAGCATTCAACAGATTTAATAGACAGACTGTGCGGACTTTCTAACAAATATTTCCGCTCTCATGTGAAGAACATTTACTCGGTTAATGACTGGAGTAAAACAGACAATCAGGCATTATTCTATAATATTGAATTGATTGATACTGCCATTGAACAGAAGTTTCGTATTGCATACGACTACAATAAGATCGGGATTGATAAAAAGCTCCATAAATCGTCTTATCAGGTTGTGAGCCCATATCAACTGATTCTCCACAACCAGCGGTATTATCTCATGGCTTATAGCGAGTATTGGGGCAATATGGTGTTCCATCGGCTTGATCGAATAACAAATATGAAACTGACGGAAGAAGAAGCCACTGATTTGCAGACGATACCCGGATACAAAAACGGAATTGACTATAAAAAGCTTTCATCGGCAATGCCTTACATGTATTCCGATGAGCCAGAACGGATTGACTTTGTGGCAGATGCCGGAATAGTGGATCAGATTGTTGACTGGTTTGGTAATGATATTAGAATAGCCAAAAGCAGCGATAATGAAAATCAGGTTAAAGTATCGGTTGTAGCCAGCCCAAATGCAATGGAGCATTGGGCAATGCAGTACATTAACTATGTTGAAGTAACAGCACCAGAATCTATAAGAGAACGAATTTGTAATTCGCTGCAGAGCGGCATGAAGAAATATCATGTGTAACCGGAAGGAAGAGTATTATATGAGCGAACTAATGTTGAAAAGTGTATATGACCTCTTAGATAAAAATTACTTTATACCGAGTTATCAAAGAGGTTATCGATGGGAAAAAAGACAGATTCAAGATTTGTTGGAAGATCTCTATAACTTTGCATGTGATAAAGATAAAACGGATGGTTCGTTTTATTGTCTTCAGCCGATTGTCGTAAAGAAATGTGATGAAGTTACTAAAGTTTCAAACGACTTGCAAAGCGAACTCGATAACAATGAATGGTATGAAGTAATAGATGGGCAACAAAGGCTCACATCCCTTTATCTTCTTTTAAAGTATCTAATTGATACCGATAGGTGTGATCTTTATACTGATTATGGGAAACATCTTTTTAGACTATCATACCAAACTCGGTGTACAGATACCGACTATATTGCGGACCCATCCACGCCAAGCAATTCTTCGCCAAACGCTTACTATATAACTGAAGGATATAAAAACGTCTCTGAATGGTTTGCTGCCGTTCCGGAAACAAAAAACATTCCGCAAGTAAAAAAAGTCCGAAATAGATTTATGGAATTGCTCACCAATACCAAAGATGAGTATAACGAAAACGGATATGTTCAAGTTATCTGGTATGAAACCAGCGATCCAGATCCCATTAAGACATTTACTCGCTTAAACATTGGGAAAATCCCTCTAAAAAACGCAGAATTAATCAAAGCACTTTTCTTACAAAAAAGGGATGACAGCGAAGTTTCAAGCATTCAACAAATTCAAATTGCAAAAGAATGGGATCAAATCGAGGCGACTTTACAAAATAAGCGAATTTGGGCTTTTTTGAATAAAGATCTTCCGGATATGCCTGCTCATATTGAATTTATTTTTGATGTTATCTTTTCTGTTGATGGTGATATTGAAAAAGACCAACTTGGCAAAGATGAATATCTTAAAATACACGGTGAGCAACCCAAAGAAAATGTAAAAAAACAACGCATAGAAAAGACCGAACTCGGTGAGCGGAAATTTGCCGATAAGTATGGAACGGACGAGTACGCTTCATTCCGGTTTTTCAGCGCAAGATTTGAAAACGTTGATCGTTCAATAATTGAATCTGAATGGGATAAAGTTCGAGAGTATTATGAAACATTTGCAGAATGGTATAATAATCCTCTTTGGTATCATTACATCGGATTCCTCATTTATTGCGGAGAACCAATAACGAGCATCTATAAACTATATAAGGATAAGACTAAGGTGGAATTCGCTGAGAACCTAATTTCTGCTATTAAATGGAAATTAAAGGTTAAACTTAAAGTATCCAGCGATGATGAAAGTAAGGACATTGAATTCAACGGTGATCCCATTATTTATGCAAGCAAAACCAAGGACAAGCTAAAACATCTTTTGGTTTTATACAACATCGAATATATAATTCAAAAAAACAAAGATGTCGGCAATGGTTATATTCTGTTTCCGTTTGATTTGTTCAAATCCGAGAAATGGGATATTGAGCATGTTGACTCTTTTACAACCAATCCGTTAACAGAAATAGAGCAACAAAAGGAATGGCTTATAACGGCTCTTGCTGATTTGAAAGAGTATGGAATTGTATACTCAGAAAAAGAAAAAATAACGGAAGCAGAAGCTGCCAAAATTGATAGTTTCTTAGAAGATCAAGACAGCACAGTTACATTTAATGAAATCAAACTAATAGTATCAAAACTTGCCGGGGAGTACTTACCTTCGGAAGAAGTAAAGAAGGATGTAAAGAATACTATTGGGAATCTTACGTTGTTAAATGCTGATATTAACAGAGGTTACGGAAACTCAATTTTTCCGTCAAAGAAAAAACAAATCACTAAAAAAGACGCAGAAGGTCGTTTCATTCCGATATGCACTAAGAATGTTTTTTTGAAAAACTTTATTGGTGTAAATAATACGTCGATATCATGGAGTGAGACGGATATGAAACAGTATAGGAACAACATTGTCGATGTTCTTGACAAGTTCCTGATTAAAGAAGGTTAAGGAGAGTTAAAATGGTAAAGAAATATAGCTTTAAGGAATTCTTAACCGAAAAAGTTGAGTTGATTAATAGTGATGATTCGACATCAAACGCTAAAATTGACAGAATTACTATCCCGATGATTCAGCGTGATTATGCACAAGGAAGAAAAACTCATTCAGGTAAAAACGGTCAGTTAATTCTTAATTCAACAGGACAAAAGTTTATCAATGAGGTCTTTTCTACAATTATTCACGATGCCCCGGATAAGCAACTTGAATTGGATTTCGTATATGGTTCCATTATTACAGAGAAAGAGGAAAAGAATGGGGATACCACTGATGTAACATATTTTAATCCTCTCGATGGACAACAAAGACTGACTACACTCTTTTTAATGTATTGGTTTATCGGAGGCGTTGAGTTAAACAAAGACGAAAGAAATACCTTGTCGCGTATTCTGAAAAACTTCTACTATAAGACGAGAACCAGTTCTACCGTTTTCTGTAATAAACTTGTGAATGAGTTGAACTCATCGAATATTGATTTTTTGTTGAGAGCGGGTGCTATATGCGAGGATAATAAAGAAATTGCTACCAGAGTTGATATAGTCACACAAATAGAAAACCTTTCATGGTTTCACGATGCTTATAAATTGGACCCAACTGTTCAAGCTATGCTTAATATGCTTGACGAAATCCAACGGCAATATCTAAAACATGAGTGCCAGAATGTGTTTGCAAATTTAGACCGCTTGAAGTTTTATATTTTACCACTTAGCAATTTTGACTTAACGGAAGACCTCTATGTAAAAATGAATGCGAGAGGAAAACAATTAACAAATTTTGAAAACTTCAAAGCCGACTTTCAACACTGGATTAAACATAACATTGTTAAACTTGATCTAAAAGACCAAGAATATGACGGACGAATAATGCCGTATGATATGTTTTTTATAAATAAAATTGATAACGAATGGTCGCAATGCTTTTGGAATGCACAAAAGGATAGTGAAGACAAGAATTTTGATCCTTTATTTATGAGCTTTGTTTACAAATACCTTCTGAATGAATATATTCTGAATTCTTCAGGAACTAACAAAGGACTTGATAAAGAATCTGATTTCATTTTGTTAAGCGATGAAGGGGACTATTCTGGTTTTTCTCTATTTGAACGAAACCTCACAAAAGACTCATTGGAAAACTTGTTGACTCTCCTTGATCAAATTTCAGCCCATTACGACGATATTATCGAGGTAAGTCAGCCCTGCTGGGCGGATTCATCTGCAAAGTTTGATGTGCTTAAAAGCAAATTGACGTTGCAGGAACGCACAGTATTTTGTGCTCTTATTATGTACTTAATAAAGAAGAGTTTTGACAAGACTGCGCTAAAAACCTGGTTGCATGTCGTTTGGAATATCGTCGAGAACGCTAATATTGATAGCTGGAGAGTCGCCGCAGGTGTAATTCAATTGATTATGGAATTAGTTGAGCATTCCGATGACATATATGGGTTGCTTGCAGATAATTCTTCAACAATTAACTCGTCGCAGTCAAAAGATACTATTGCTGAGGAAAGAAAAAAAGCAAAGCTCATAAGAAACAATCCAGACTGGGCAGATGTTTTACTTCAAGCTGAATCGCACCCGTTTTTCAAAGGAAGTGTTAGTTTTCTCATCCCAAATGACAATAGTATAAATGGATTCATACATAACTTTGAAATGGCGAAATTATTATTTGATACGAATGGAGTATCACCCAAATACCAAAGTGATAGCCATATCCTGCTCAGAGCTTTATTAAGTAAATACAATGCACTAACAGATATTAAATACCACATTACAGACAAGAAAGAAAAGGAAAATTCACTAAAGAATATGCTGGCATCAGACCCCGTGGTTCGGGCTGCATTTGCCGAGTGGCTTTCTTTGCCTACCGAGGCGGATATATACAATAAACTACACGATGAAATTGCCAAGGAATCTCCGATTCCTGTAGGAATAAATGACTTCGATAAAAAGTTGCATCAATTACTTTACAAGACTACTGATCTTGTTGATTGGATGCAGCAGTATGGAGCAATTCGTTACAAAGACAACTATATTTCAAGGCCAAGTAGCTCTTATGATTGGATCTATGTTTATGGTTATAGTAATGAGATAATCACCGAGCTTATAATGAGAGGCTGGAGCTGCGAGAACAGATGTAATATCGGAGAAGAGCCCAATAAAAAAGAAATTCCCTATTACTGGTCGGCAGCAGGTAGAGAAATCGATGTGTCTAAGAGCGTCTATAATAATGACAATATTGTTGTACTGAGATGCAGTGTTGGAAGTGGAGAGATGACTCTTCTGATAGATGATACAATAATCGAAACATTGAAATATAACGCACTTGTTACTAATGAGCGTGATGTAAAGAGATTCGTTGACGACGTAGAGAGGATGTTCAAAGAAAAATTAGGTGGTGGGATTTAATGATGTCTTTGACTGGCCCATTTTTCTACATTCGAAGAAAGCTGATTTTTAACATCTGCCCCATCTCCTAAAGGTCGAGAGCAAGCTGGAAAACTGGATAACTCTTTTGGTCATGATTAACTATATGATGCACATTTCAAAACCGGAGAATACATAGATTATCCTCCTGGCTGGCCTCCACCAGAGAGCAGGCTCGCAGGCTGGCTGAAGAAATCTGCCGACAGTAAGAGCATCGCTTTCCCAAAGCCGTCCGCTGCCGGGAAGAAGGTTTGGAGGACTCGCTGTCGTTTTACGCCTTTCCACAGTTGGACCCAAGATAGATTTCTTCCACCAACGTGCTGGAACGGCTGAACCGGGAGATCCGCCGCCGTACTGGTGTGGTAGGGATATTCCCCAGCGCAGACGCCTACACCAGACTGGTCACTGCTTACCTCATGGAATATGCGGAAGATTGGTCCTCTTCCAGAGCGTACCTCAGCGAGCTGTCTGTCCAAGCCATACTGCGACCGGCAGCTTAACTTTTTATTTTTCAGGAACCCTTTTTGCGAACAACACTTGACGCGGGCAAAACAAATGTCCCTTGACCTATTATTCACAATTTCCAACCTCCCATTTTTGGTACATTACTTGTGGTATAACTATTATAGTAAGACACGATGAGATGAATTAGAGATGGAGGATTTACAATGCTGTTTTATAAGGTCACAGGAATCATGGAGGCCAACGAAACCCCGGAAGAAGATAGACGAGTTAAAAGAGAAAATCAGAGAAAGATTGAAATGAAGAGCGATGAATTCAACCGTAATCATTCCAGCCATTCATTTTACTTTATTTCTGAGATTGACAACACCGTAGTAACGGCAGGTGTAATCGCTGACAATAAGAACAAGGTTGAATCAGATCTTGTGGAATTTTTCAAAAATCTTGACTTAACGATGAAAGATGTAGCAGTAAACGAAATCACTTTCAGTGGTATAGAAAACCTACTTGGGTCAGCAAGCCGAAGGGATTACATTGAAGATGACGATGACATCATGGAACGCTTCGGCCTTGACAAAATCACCGGCAGACGCGGACGCGGAATTGAATTTGGAGATAATATTATCGAAGATTGCACAAAGGAAAAGATTTACGAATCGGCGAGGAAGTACCTGTTGAATGAGACTTTCATCCCGGAACTTGATCGTATTTATTCCGCAAAGCCAACTTCAAAAGCATATGGGCATCCGGTTCATTACATGATTCAGACCGATGATAGAGACACACGGAAAGATGTGTATAAGCTTTTGCTTCAGGCTTTATACGAAAACAATCGTTTGAGCAGCAGACGTTATTCCTTTCTGGATTTCAGACCGGGGGAAAGATTCTCGGAAATGGCTTATGACACTTTATACAAGGTTAGTTCGGGCGGTGCTGTGGTCGTGCAGTATCTTGCAAATGACGATTCAAAAGAAGATGAACGTGCACTCTGTGATAGTGAAACGATTGAAAGTATCTGTGAGTATGCCAAACGGTATAGGAATCAGGTGCTGACCGTGATTTGCCTTCCGAGAGAATGTTCAAAAGCGAAAAGCCTTTTCTACGAAAACCTTGGGACATTATCCATGATTGAACTTCTCGAAGAGTTTGTAGATGGCGAAAGAGCAAAAACCTTCCTTTCCATGCTGGCAAAGAACGCAGGTGTCCGTACAGACAAGAAACTGTTCAACAAACTTGAAAACAATAAAGGATATCTTGCTCCCGATCTTCATAATCTCTTTGACGATTGGTTCAACCATAAATTGAAAACATCGGTATATCCCCAATATAAAGACATTGCGATTGCAAAGAAAGAGGTTATCAAAGCGGCTCCGAAAGGCTCCGCCTACGACGAGCTGCAAGAGATGATCGGCCTGTTTGATGCTAAGCAAGTAATTCAGAAGGCATTAAACTATTACAAGATGCAAAAGCTTTACGAAGAGAAGGGCGTAAAGAGAGATAGACCGGCGATGCACATGGCCTTTACCGGTAATCCTGGTACAGCTAAAACCACAGTCGCGAGACTCTTTGCAAGAATTATGAAAGAGAATGGATTGCTCTCTAAAGGTCAGTTGATCGAAGTAGGACGAGCTGATCTTGTCGGTAAGTATGTCGGCTGGACGGCACCTACGGTCAAATCCAAGTTCAAAGCAGCGCTTGGAGGCGTTCTTTTCATTGACGAAGCGTATTCGCTTGTAGAAGACCGTGACGGATTATATGGTGATGAAGCTATCAATACGATAGTTCAGGAAATGGAAAACCATCGTGACGATGTGGTTGTCATATTTGCCGGCTATCCGGATAAGATGGAAGGATTTCTTCAGAGGAATCCCGGCCTACGTTCGCGTATTGCGTTTCATGTGCCTTTTGCAGACTACAATTCCGAAGAACTGTGCTGCATAGCAAAACTTATCGGAAAGAATATAGGGTTAAGTTTTTCTGAGGATGCAGTTGTAAAATTGGAAACCATCTTCGATTTAGCACGTCAGCAGAATGACTTCGGTAATGGAAGATATGTAAGAAATATTCTGGAACAGGCAAGAATGTCTCAAGCAACACGTTTAATGGAAGCAGACTTTGATTCGATTACTACCGAAGATGTAGTAACTATCAAAGCTGAAGACATTGCAGAACCAAAGGCAAAACCTCAAGAAAAGCGTCGCATCGGATTCGTCGCATAAAGCACCATAAACGGTGCATTACATTTGTTATACTATTCTCAGAAATAAAGAAGAGAGATTACTAATATGAACGCATTTGATAAGATTATCGGCTATTCGGCAATCAAGAAAGAACTCAGGCAAATCAGTGATACGCTGAAGAACAAGGATGTCTATGCAGGCCTCGGAGTATCTGCTCCGAAGGGTTTGCTGCTCTATGGCGAACCTGGTGTGGGAAAATCGTTGATGGCAAGTGCCATCATTGAGGAAAGCGGAAGAAAGGTATTTACTTGCCGTAAGGACAAACCCAACGGTGACTTTGTTAAGGAAATCAAAGCGACCTTTGATAAAGCAGCTGAGAACGCTCCGTCAATCGTATATCTTGACGACATGGACAAGTTCACAAACGGCGACGAACGTCATCCTGATGCCGAGGAATACGTTACTGTTCAGTCATGTATTGATGAGGTTAAAGGCAAACAGGTGTTTGTTCTCGCAACAGCTAACAACATCAGATGCCTTCCCCATTCCTTAAGACGTGCCGGCAGATTTGACCGCAAGATCGAAGTCAGCGCTCCGCGAGGAGAAGACGCAGAGAAGATCATCGCGCATTACCTGAAAGATAAGAAGTTTGTCGACGGTGTGGATGCAAGGACAATTGCAAGAATTATGGACGGAAGATCTTGCGCCGAACTTGAGACTGTCATTAATGAAGCCGGCCTGTATGCCGGATTTGAACGCGCAGAAGCAATCACCATGGACCATTTCATGGAAGCTTGCCTGAGAACAATCTTTGATGTTCCTGCCGGTAATAATGACGACTATGATGATGACTATGACGATGATGATTGCGATGAAGAATGTGAGAATACCCAGCAGAATAACTCGCTGGAAGACTCCACAAAATTTCTGTCGCAAATTGTTTATCATGAGGCTGGCCATGCGGTCGTATCAGAGATTCTTTGCCCTGAAAGTATTACCCTTGTTTCTGCTCACAATCGCGGTGGTGAGAGCGGCGGATTTACAGACTATTACAATGACCATAGCTTTGCACCTTTATATTGGAGCAAGAGCCGTATTATAGGTGCTTTGGGTGGAGTCGCAGCCATTGAACAGAAATTCGGTATTTTCGATGCTGGGTGCGATCGGGATCTTGATTTTGCATTTGACAGAACCAGAGATCTTGTTGTAAACAACTGTGTCTGTGGACTCCATCTTCACAATAATCGATACGAAGACTCTCAGCGCCTTTGGTCGGAGCAGGAACAGGCCGTATCCGCTGAAGTTGAGAAGTATTACCGGAAAGCTAAAGAAATCATTTCTCTCAATATGGAATTCTTCGAGAAGGTTGCCGCTACCCTGGCAAAAAAGAGACTCCTGTCAGCGGTTGATATTAAGCAGATTAAGAGTGAATGTAAGATTACTCCTATTACTTTGTAACGGGAATAACTCTTGCCGGCAACTGCAATGACGATCAATCAGATTACTATTGAGAACTTTGGGGGGATTGCCCATCTTGTTGTTTCGTTAGATGAGCATATCCACCTGATGGAAACATCATATGTTGAAGAAATGATTGTTATACTGACCAGCCTTTTGAGTGTTGAACCCCAACTTCCGGTTTCTGCATCATGGATAAGAGACGGTACTCGAATTACTGCAACCGTGGTTCTTTCTGAGAAGCAGTATACAGTTAATATTGATGCCGATGAAAAAAAGAGCGAAATGACTTTGGAAGCATTCGATTCTGATGGAAATGACAAAACATCAGAATATTGCTTGAATTTGATGCACTGCATAGAGGAGGATAATTTAACAGTTTTCAGTGGTTG
This sequence comes from uncultured Oscillospiraceae bacterium, assembly GCA_944385715.1. Taxonomy (GTDB): domain Bacteria; phylum Bacillota; class Clostridia; order Oscillospirales; family Oscillospiraceae; genus Pelethomonas. Next base: position 17,272 of record CALWYI010000225.1, read on the forward strand.
CGATCCCGAAATCACAGAAAGATTGTATCGCTACATGGATGAAGAAACGTTTTATCCGCAAAAGAGTCTATCAAAATTAACTGATGGGTGCTCTAATACCAATTCGTTCAGATTATGGCTACGCAGATATATCAAAGATACTCCTCAGGAAATCCCGAACGATGAAATGCAGTATAGGCTCTTGTGCCACTTGAAAGCATTAAAATTTTGGGACGGATTTGAAGATATACGTAATCTTCACTATGTGCGAAAACCTTTTATTGTGAAAGACTATGGAGAACATTTAGAAGATCAAAATGAAATAAGCACCCTATTTGACCGGGCGATGGATACAGGCAGACAAGTAATAGTCTTGTTGCCTGTCAAGCAAGAAAGAGAGAAAGCTGGAAGAAAATATGAGCGCAGACAAGCATCCCGAACATCACAAGCGTGATTTGTTGTTGAGTGATCGGATATCACAAGGTACAGTCAAGGATATTATCAAAGACATTTTTGAAATCAATTTTGATGATGACGAGAAAGATGAAATATATAAAGAATGGGAGCGAAAACCCATACGATTGTTTATCAATTCTTACGGGGGAAGTGTATATGACGGACTTGCTCTTATAGATGTTATTAAGCGAAGCAAAACGCCAGTACATACTGTGAGTATAGGATCATGTATGAGTATGGCATTATGGGTATGGCTTTCCGGAGCAAAACGCTTTGTCGGAGAGTCTGCGACACTCATGTTTCACGATGTCTCTTTATTTGCTTATGACAAAACTGAAGGAATTAAGCAGGAACTAAATGAGATGATCCGTCTTCAGGAAATGCTGGTTTCAGAAATCGTCGGAAAATCAATGGTTAAAGAGGAAACACTTCGAGATTTTATCAGCAGAAAAGCGGAATGGTATATCCCCGCAAACGAGGCAATTACCTTAAAACTGGCGGACAAATATTATAAATAAGAGAGGTAAAGTATTATGGTTCAGTTGACATCGGCAGAAGCAGCTAAGATTCTCAAAAAGCTCAATGAAGAGTTGAGTTCAGTTATGCGTAAAGAAGAACAGAGCAAGGATTTTCTTGCTGCAATGGGCGAGAATCCAGAGACCGTACGACCGAAGTATGATTATGAGGATACAAGCAAAAAGATTGACGAAATCGAAACGAAGATTCGGTTGCTAAAGCACTCAATCAATGTATTCAACACAACGACTATGGTTCCGGAAATCAACATGACGGTAGATCAGGCTCTAATCTATATACCCCAGCTGACTAAGAAATGCAACAAACTTTGGGAAATGATGAACAAACTCCCCAAAGCGCGTGAAACTGTGCTCGGATACGGTCGGAACAATTCCGTCATCGACTATCGGTATGTCAACTATGACATTGAGAAAGTCGAAAACGATTACTATAAGTGCAAGAGCGCATTGGACCGTGCTCAGCTCCAGCTCGACCTGGTTAATTCAACTGTCCAGCTTACGGTTGAAGAAACGGTAGTTGAGGGATAATATCTTTCCGTCACCTTCAAGGCGCTACTCAAAATTACAGATATGAAATATTGCGTTTATGTTTAAAGATGCGGTTGTCTGTTATTTTATGAGTTATCTGTTATCGTTGTTGTTTATGGTTGTTGAAAAAAGGAGACATTCAACAATGCCTTGAAGTGAAAAAACTTTCCCGGCAGCCGAAGTACGGTTATAGGCTTGTCACATTGGAAAGGTGGAATTCTCGTGAAATATTATAATACATACTTACCATACATTATCGACGATGATTATGATTGGAGTTATCCGGCACCGGAAATGCAGCTTCTTTGGCGGCTTGATGACCTACAAGATCGCTTAGAAGAACTGATTGCTAAAGACGCACCATGCAGAGATGGATATATTTACTCAGAGGATGACATTAGATATGCTCTGCCCGAACATCTTTATGACATCGGTAAAGTTGAACGAGCGATTGAACTCGCAAAAGATGATCTGGTAAACAAATACGGTTTACCCGATCCAGACACGCTTATTTTTGATGAATTGGAGGTTGCTGCTGAAGACCGTGTCGGACAGATGACCTTGCTCGATCTTCTTTCTGAAGAGTTACCGAAGGCAGCATAATCTATGAAAACGAATGTAGAAATCATGTCGCGTAAAGCAATGGACGTATTGATTGAATCTGGAGTGCCTAAAGATACAGCAGTAATCAGCTTTTATGATCCCAATGATGGACGCGGCCTTGCAAGGTTAAAAGAATACAAACCCATAAATTACAACGGGATATGCGACTGCGTCTTTATGGTTGGGGTACATGATATTGATACGAATGGGTTATAAATTGCAGTGCACTTTTTTCCATCAAACTCAGCAATGTATTTGTTGTTGCCGACCTTTTCAACGATGGTGGCTCCTGCAAGCGCTCCGTTCAGCGAATGAATGTGCATCTGTTCGGTTATGTTCAACTTCATAGCCTCTCCTTAATCAGCCGGTAATCAGCGTAAGGATTTCACGGGCAAAGGTGATGATAATACCGCCGGCAAGGGTCAGAAAACCGTTTGCACGCTGGCTCGGATCGTGGCTTTTTAGTGCAAGTCCTAGTCTGTCATTGTCTTGTTCTCCTTTTTGATAGATAGTGCGGGCATTGGATAACGGCGGCACGGAAGTCTATTCAATGTGCCATCATCATAAGCTATCGTATATGTGCTTCCATCGGGACGCTCTATTGTAATGTTCTGCGTCAAGAAATTCGACCCTTCAAGGAAAAGTATGTAGGGAAAATATGGTTCGGTAACGCCCATGCCATGCCTTCAGGATTAAAACTGCCAAAGTCGCGGAATACCACGCCCGTAAGCTCTGCTTCCAATACATCCTCATTTTTGCCCGTTAGTTCCGACATAAAGCCAAGGTTGATCTTGGCTTTTTCTGCAAGGGAAACAGCAAGAGCTTCCGCAGCGGTATCCACATGGTCTATTTCCTGCTGTTGGCGTATAGTGCGCTTGGAAAACATATCCGCTTTGCGTTCCAGTGCGCCGTTTTCGTCAATAATTTCAAGGGAGCATAGCAGGCAATATGAAGCATCATCCGAGAATGCCATGTTATTCCCTCGGCTGTTAATGAGCCCATATTTAGAGGTAAAGTCATCGTAGAGTTTATTTAGCGTTTGCTGTTCTTGCTCAATTATTTCGTCAGGATAACCTTCAAGCTGATACTGAATCAATCTACGAGTGCTATCGCGCAAGCCAATCATGCCCTTGATTCGGTTCTGAGCCGTAACAGACAGTTCCACCTTGTTCATAACGGAGTTCTCTCTGAAATAGATCTCACCGTCAACAAGGGTAAAAGAAAAGTTCCTTACACTTGGGTCCGCAGGGATGCTTTCAACCGTTGATTCTTCGTTTTCGTCGCGCTCGTATTCGGAAATCTCGGCATGGATGTTCGCTACAGCATCGGCAAGCTGCTCAGAAAGTTCAGCGCCCGCAATAGGTTTGACGGTAACTTCCTGTTTTCCGTACTGTGTGCTTTCCTCGGTTAATTCGCCAAGAACCATATCGGGATTATCTACAAAGTATTGGTTTATTGCGTAGCCGTTTTCGGTCTTACCGAGATGAACCCAATCGGGTTCGATTCCGATGGGTCTGTCACGCTTCTGCAAAAACAGAATGTCGGCAACGACACCCGTACCGGCATTGGCAAGAAAGGCATTGTTGGGTAATCGGATTGCACCAAGCAAGTCTGCTCTTTGTGCAATATACTTCCTAACCGCAGGATTTTTCTTGTCCAATGTACCCGAAGAAGTCACGAAAGCAATGATGCCTCCCGGACGCACTTTGTCGAGAGCTTTAGCAAAGAAATAATCATGGATCAAGAATCCTTTATTGAACGAGTACATCCGCCTTTATCTGCTCACAACTTGCAAACAAGACACCTAAGGACGCGGATTTTTCCTTGGGACTACGTGTGAAAGTGTGGGATGCAGTACATCCACAAACGCCCAAATACAGGCGTTTTTTGGTATCGAGAGTGAAATCCCGTGACGAAACGGGAAACAGTCTTTACAACTCCTAAG
>CALWYI010000226.1 GCA_944385715.1 uncultured Oscillospiraceae bacterium
GCCGCAGGCCCTCCCGCATGAGGCGCTCCCGGGCAAAGCGGTGGAGGTTGTGGGACATGGTCTCAAAGCCGCTGTCCGAATAGCCGCAGAGGATGGCGGGGGCGGTGAAGCTCTCCCCCGGCTGGAGCGTCAGCAGGCAGTCGTGGGGGTTGAGGCCCATCTGCACCAGGGTCTCGCCGTAGGGAGTCTGCTCCACCGCGCCGCTGAAGTTGCCGGTGAGCCGCAGAGCGCCGAAATACACCTCGCCGGTGGTCTCCGTGGCGTCCCGGTCCAGGATGAAGTAGGGGTTGTGGTTGTGGGAGGAGATGCCCCGGCGGTTCTCGATGACGATCTTCCCGTAGCTGACCTTCTGGACAAACCGCTGCTGCTCCGCCCCCCAGTGGCCGTGGACGTTTGAGAAGTTCAGGTTCTCATAGGGAATGTGGAACTGGGCGCTGTGGATCTTCTCGATCTGGATGGGCTCCTCCATCTGGTTTCTCACCACCGCGCTGCGCTCCATCAGGTCGTACTGGGGATAGAGCCTGTAGTGGAGATCCATGGAGAAAGCGTAGTGGGCATCCCGCAGGTGGAGGATCAGCTCCTCCCCGTCGTCTCTCTCCTCCACATCGTAGCCGCAGTACTGGTACACCAGCTCCCGGGTACCGTCCGCGAAGGCGGCCTTCAGGCAGTGCTCCTTGTACCGCAGACCGCCGTATACGGGGAACTCCTCCCGGGTGATCTCGTAAACGGGATCGTTGGTGGACACCTCGGTGAGCTGCGGCAGTTCAAATTCCTCCGCAGAGGGGAGCTTTTTCCCCCAGTACAGATGCCGTACCAGCCCCTGGTCGTCGATGCCGAAAGCGTAGCTGGTGGATTTGGTGCTGAGCAGAAATACGTTATTATTTGTGCTGACCGCGATACTCATGGCGCTTCCCCCGTATTATTTTCGTATGATGTACCTAAAAAATAACACAGCGGAGCGCGCCCGTCAACATTTTTACTAAACTTTTTATCTATCAAGATCATTTTCGTAAAATATTCACTAAAACTATTACCCATTTTTATAAAAAATGCAGAAGAGAACCTCTTCTGCATTTTCCGCACGGTTATTTACGTCTCACGCTGCCCCGCTCTTCCAGCTTACAGGATATGATGATCTGCTTGGGGTGGATCTTTTTCTGCCACAGCAGCTCCATACAGATCACCGCCGCGTCCGCGTTTTCCCGCAGGAACACCTCCACCGAGGTGAGGGGCGGCTCCGCCAGCTGGGACAGGCTGGTGTTGTTGAAGGTGATGACGCCGATCTCCTCGGGAATCCGGATCTCATATTCCCGCAGGACCTTGAGCAGGCCGGGAGCCACCACGTCGCTGGCCGCGAAGATGGCGTCGGGGGGTTCTCCGCCGCTCTCCAGATACGCCTTCATGGCGGCGTAGCTGCTGGCGGAATTCATCTCGCAGTCGATCACCAGGTCCGCGTCATAGCACTCCCGGGCCAGGAGGGAATTCTTATAGTAATAGAACCGGGGGTCCACGGACAGCTGCTTGGTGGCGCCGAAGGTATACACGCTGCCCAGGTAGGCGATCCTCTGATACCCGTTCCGCCAGAAGCAGTCCAGCACCTGGCGGACGGCCAGCTGGTAGTTGGGCACGATGCTGCAGTACTTCTCCTCGTCCGGAGACGAGTCCAGAAACACGATATTCTCAGTATAGCGGTGGAAATCATCTATCTCCCCCTGGGTAAAGCGGCCGATGGCCACGATCCCGTCCAGGGGCAGGTCATCGTTCTTGACAAAATGTCCCTGATCGTTGCGAAACAGCATCACAGTGGTCCATTTCTTCTCAAAGCAGATCTCATCCAGGACATTTTTGAGCATAAGGTAGTAGATATCCTCCAGAAGCTGCTGCTTTTCAAACATCTGGGCGATCCCGATGCGCCTCTCCGCCGCCCCCGGCGCTCTCTGGCCGCCGTGCTCCTCCGCGGCCCGGATCGCCTGATACCGCTCCTGGACCGTCTGATACCCCAGTTCCTTCGCGGTATGCAGCACTCTCTGTCTTGTCTCCTCTGTCACGCTCAGGGAGGGGTCCTGGTTCAGGACCCGGGATACCGTCGCCGGAGATACTCCGGCGATGCGTGCAATTTCCTTCTGTGTCGCCATTTCAATACTCCTATCCGCTCCGAGGGTAAACGTCAGGTATTTCTACTAATAATTTTACTACATTTTCCCGCGGGATACAAGTAAATTTTTAGCGAATATTTTCTATGGCGCTCTCCCCTTCCGGGCGGCACGCAGGGCCGCCAAAGAGAAACCGGGCCGGAAGCACGCCTCCGGCCCGGCTTCTCCCGGTCCTGTTGTCTTTCACTGATAGCGGTATTGTCTCTCCGTATACCACTCCATGCACCGCAGGAACTGCTCCCTGCTGTGGAATGCAAGCCTCTGAAATCCCGCCTCCTGATGAAAAGACACGATCTTCCGCTCCGGGCAGACCCATATCTGCCAGCACCCCTCTCTGGTGGTCAGTTCCATGGCGTCTCTCCTCCCGTCACCGTTTCTAAAACTGTACCAGCGATTCCAGAACCGCCTCCGGCAGGGTATCCGGCCAGGTCTCCACGATCTCCCCATCCACATAGTCATAGACGGTATAGGGCTTCTCCGGCCAGCGGGTGCGGACCACCGCCTCATTTTCCCCGTCGTCGTCCACATCGGCCACGGTGCCGCTGATACAGTCCTCCACCAGCAGAATCGTCCGGGAAGCAGAGGGGAGTCCCATCTCTTTCACATAGAAATCACAGAGGAAGCGCCGGCCCGCCGGCTCGGCGTAGGGGTCCGGGTAGTAGTCGTCGGTTGCGTAGAGCACCGCCGAGCCAAACAGAGTCGCCTCCTGCCAATAGGGGTCCGTGTCCATGGGGGAACCCAGACTGATGGTACCAGTGGTGGTACAGGAAATGGCGGTTCCCGTATAGGTCAGGCGGTTCCAGCGCAGCCCCACCTCGTAAACAAGCGGGCAATATCCGTCGTCCAGGGCGATCGCGTCAAAGTCCACATCTTTGCCGCATCGCAGCCGCAGCAGATGGCCCTTCTCCTCCATGTAGAGGTAATTTTCTCCGTCCACGGTCTCCTTCAGGACGATGCTGTCCTGCCGGGTCTCCGTCATATACAGGAGATTGTATCCCACCAGCAGGGTAACGATCAGCATAAATGCCAGCACACCCGCCACTACGCCCCAGGAGCGCCGCCGCTCCCGCCGCAGGCTGCTGCTGGAAATGGTCAGCAGATTCTTCACAGGGTCCTCCTCTCCACCGCCGGCGGCCTGCCGCCGGCAGGCCATCAGCCCCTCTATCCGCAGGCCCAGGGCCGACGCCAGGGGCTCCAGCAGCGTCACATCCGGATAGCTGAGGCCCCGCTCCCACTTGCTCACCGCCTTGTTGGTCACATGGAGCCGCTCCGCCAGTTCCTGCTGGGTCAGGCCCAGTTCCCGGCGGCACGCGCTGATAAATTTCCCCATCTGTTCTCTGTCCATATCCATCACCTCACGGTCAAAGTGTACCGCAGACGGAGGAAAAAGGCAATCGACCGGTGGTAGAATCAGAGAAAACGATACCTTCGCCTCCTTTTTGCTGCGGCCGACTGCCAAAGCCCCGCTGCCAATAGCCGACATAGACGGCGCACCTGCTTTTGCAAAGAAGGGCCGGGGCGTTGCCGCACAGCCCTCACGCAGCCGCGTGTTTCTCTCCCCCCGTGAGCCAGACAGCGCCTATTTTTCTTCGGGACGTTTCCTGCCAGCAGCCCGGTTCACAGGTAAAAAACAACACCTGCCTAAGCAGGTGCTGTTCATAGGTGCGCAGACGATGGCAGCGCCGCGGCCCGTACCGTCTCAGGATAGAACTCTGGAAAATTCCGGCTGCCGGACAGGTATGCCGGAGCAAGAAAATCAATGCCGCTTCATCTCTTCCAGCATTGCGTCGTAGTCTTTGGGCAGAGCCACCTTTCTGGAGACAGGCGGCGCGATATAGCCGGACTGCATGAACCCCTTGCTCTGCGCTCTGGCGGGATCGCCAGCGACAATGATCTGCAGCGACCGGTTGTTGAGAAAGACCGGGATGAGCCGCTCGGGATCGTCCGACTCCCCGTAGACAGGGGGGATTTTCCCCGTTTTTGCACGGGTATACATGTCAAAGTTCAAGCCGTTAAAATCCTGCCAGTGCCGTTCCATCTGGGCGGCTGTAACGTGGGATTCCCGCCAGAGGTAGTCCCGCACGTCCTGTTTGGACAGCCCATGCTCCGCAAACACTTTTGCCACCGGAGGAGCCAGCATCAGCACAGGCTCCAACCGGAATGTATGCACACCCCAGGTGGAAAAAATACCGAACTGCTTTTCACAAATTTCCTGTGAAAGAATTTCCAGGTGCTGCTCCGGCACATCGCCAGCAGTATAGCACGGTGCGCTGACATAAGCGGAGGAGAGTACGGTTACGCACGTATCCTCAGGAGAAAAGCCGCGCTCCTCCTGATAGGTGCGCCAGCCAAGCTCCTGGACCAATTCCATGTTCTCCGCTATCGCCACATTCATACTCTGCCCAAGGCTCCCCTTGTCGCCTGTTCCAGGCGGAATGCGGAAGCCCCCTATGTTTCGCAGGAACAGCTTTAAAAACCGCCCCAGGCTGGTGTTCGCCTGGCGGCCGAAGCGCAAAGCCCCCTGGCCGCAATTGAAATCCAGCTTTTTGACCAAAGGGCCGCTGACAATAATAAGCGGTTCCCATCCGGGCGAGGTGCCCACATCCTCGGCGCGCCAGCCCTGATCCAACAGATTCCCGGGAGAACCTGTGTCGGAAATGGCCTCTACCGCCGCCAGCATCATGGGCATATACTCCGGTCGGCAGCCAGCCATCACACCGTTGACCGCCACAGACCAGACTGTCGCCTGGCGCTGCTCGTGGGGCAAAACCGAGATGACCTCCTCCGGATCGCGGTCTGTGAACCGCAGGAACTGCTCCACGGCTGCCAGAGTGGGCGGGATGATGGGCAGACCATCGGTCCACAGATTTTCATAGAAAAAGTCATTGATGTCGGAGAGGGTACCCTCATAAATGATATCCCGGGGTCCCGGCTCCCGGCTGCGCCGAACCTTGCGCGGAGGCGGCGTCTGCGTCAAGCTGCGGACAACGCTGTCACAGACCACGCCTTCCACCTTTTTCCGCATCTCTTCGTCGGAATCCGTCATCATGGTATCCGGGTATTCCGAGATCTTCAGATCCGGAAGGCCCTGGGCCGCAGCCACCAGCTTTGCCTGGGGAATAAATCCTGAAATAATCATTGCGGTGGATGGAACTCCACACGTCTCCAGGTAAGACATTACCCGCGTCACGGCGGGCGCGCATGCGCCTCAGGCACCCATGCCGCCGATCGCGGCGGTGATGCGGTTGCGCTTGATAAAATCCCCCATTCCGGGCCACTTGCTCGCCTCATAGCCGTTGAAATTCCGAATGTCTCTGAAATCTCCCAGAGTGTCCCAAGGAATAATGGTGATGCCGGGATAACGGCGCTTGAGCTCCTCGCGGAGGATGGGGAATATCTCAACGCCGCGATAATGCATGTGGTTGAGTTCCAGAATTACCGCGCTGTTCAGATCCTTCACCCGGGGCGCCAGATGGACGTCGGGCACATATACCCGTGAGGAAGGCCATACGACCTGATAGGCTTCAGCCATGGTTACTACCTCCTTTGCGTTGCCATATGTCTGTACAAAGTTATGCCAAAATGCCGACAGCTTGGGCTACAATGGGAAAAATGATGCTGATTTCAATAAGCATGAGCGCTCCGCCGATCCGTGTGGATATCGTGGCATAGGGAAGCAGCTCCATCCGGTCACAGACATAGCACATCTGCACATCGCCGGATGCGCCAATGTTGCAGGCGCAAAGCGCAACGGTGAGAGCGGCTTCAAAGCGGTAGAGCCCAAAGATCTTCGCGCCTACCCACGCTCCCAGCACCGCCCCCAGGATCGCCAGGACAATAATGATAATGTTGGACAGCTTCAGTGCCGAGCTCATGCTCCCGCCGGAGGAGGAACCCATTCCAATACAGGTTACCAGTATGATAACCAAATACTTCTGGGCCAAATTGCTGAAAAAGTTGGCCTGCCGGCAGAGCTTGTCAGGAACCAGATTAAAGATTTTGAGGACAACCAGCAGAATCAGGGTCCAGGCAACATAAACGATAGCGGAGATAAAGTGATTCAACACAGCGCCCACAACCATGAAGGCACAGGAACCAAAGACGCCGGCTATCAGCTCGCCGTAGTCGGCGGAGGAGGCCTCGTACGTCACAGCGTTTTCTTTCGCCTTCTGGAGCGCAGGCGTGGCGCTGCGGATAAGCTCCCCATTGCCGTTACCCATGGCCTTGGGAAATCTTTTTGCCAGAATATTCAGGACAATGGTAATGATAAGCGAGAGGTAGGTTCCGACCAGCGCCACCGCGTAAAGCTGGGCCGCCATACCGCTCATATCCGTGCCGAGAACAGAGGAGTACAGGGATGGCAGCGTGGAGATCGCGCCGGAGGTGCCTCCCGTCATGCAGGGGGCCGCCACAAAGAACACGGCCTCATAGGCGCCGCGCCCAGTGAGAAACGCAGCCAGAAAGCTAAATCCCAGCGCAAAAATCTGCGAGATAATCAGGACCGGAATATACCGGATGACGCAGGCTTTCAAAAAACGGCTGTCAGTGGCAAGAATGGAGCCGGCAACCACTGCGGCTACAAACAGCATTTGAAAACCGTTTTTTGCAAACAGATCTGCGGATTCTGTAAAAATGGGGGAGAGAATTCCATACTTGACCAGAAGTGAGGTCCCCAGGAGGGGGAGCAGCAGTTTTCCGCCGATTGCCTTCAGAACGGGGGTTATCTCACCGATCCAGCTCAACAGGCCGCCAACCGCCATGATCAACGCGATAGCAGTAATGAAAAGGTCCTCGGGGACCCAGCCCAGCCGACCGGCGATGATCATCAGCAGGGCGGCCGGCAAGAAGTATTTTACCGGGACGCCAAAGATGTTATCGACCCGTTTGAATTCATACCATTTCTCTTTTTTCATGACGATCTCCTCCATGACAAAAGTTGTCCCACACTATAGTTCTGTTTCGGCCAGCAGCCGGTACTGCTGACCGTAGTGCATATCCCGTTCATAGCGATAACCGCTGGGATAAGGCCGTGGAAATGATATCTTTATGGCAAAGATGCTGGGAATATAATAAAATTGTACCGCTTGCGCATCAACGTGATATAGCTGTGAAATCGTGAGGGGACTGATGCTCGGAGAATGTGCAATGCGGTCGTATTCCGTTTTTCCTTCGCAGAAAATCTCCAGCGTGACCCAGAACGGGCCCGCGTTTTTTGAGCGAACATATTTCGCCACTTCTCTCAATTTCGCCATTGGTGGTTCCTCTCCTCCTCTCAATACTGCCGGAGATGTATTTGCACCAATTCCAGCGGGTCCGACACATCCACCACATGGTGCAGCACAAACTCGTAAATGGGTCCCCGGGGCGTGTCCACCGGGGAAAAGGGAAAGGCAAAGGTGGGGAGGAGATCGTTTGCGCTCTGTACATTCTTCGGCAGGTGGAGCAGATAGGGATTGAACTCCTTAGCCACAGCCGTCGCCATTTCCTGGGTGTCGGCGGTGACCGTCAAGAGGAGGCCCACCTCCCGGGGAACGTAGCTCTCCCCTGCTCTCAGCGGGACAACCGCGTCGCAGCCATAGCAGCGCAAGTGGAAGGAGTACGCAGCCCGGTCAAAGCCGTGCCTGTCCAAAACCTCCTGGACATGCCGTGTCAGAAAAGCCGTCCATCCCGGCAGATCCTGCAGGATATCCCGGTCCGCAATGCCCACCAGCGAGATGTTCTGATAGCCCACAAGGCGGGCTCCCTCCAATTTCATGGTGTAGGGCGTAACGCGCTGGAAGCGGCTGCCCGTTACCCGGCAGGCCTGGGGCGTTATTTGGGAATAGACCGCATCCTCAGT
>CALWYI010000227.1 GCA_944385715.1 uncultured Oscillospiraceae bacterium
CGAGTCCTTACATTAGTGATTTGTATTTCCCTTCTTATATAGAGAGCAAATACCTAAATGTGGTGCGTGGCCTTGAAACGTATCATCGATTTTTTATCGAAAATAAGGCAGAAGAACAGGTTTCGTCCTCACATAATGATGAGTTAAACCGAGAATGTGAACAGATATTGTCTTTTATCAACGAGAATATATCGGAGTCAAACAGAGAGTATTTTTCAAAAAGGGTATGTTACGAGGGCGAGCAGAATTTTCGACAGCGGCTAAAAACTCTTTTAGGATTGACTCCTGCAAAACTGTCAGTACATCTGTTTGGAGAAATGAACTCAAAGGATAGAAATAAACTCATATCTACAATTATAGACACGAGAAATTATTTTACCCATAGGGATGATAAAACGAGATATATAAATGCGGTGAGTGACCACATACAACTGGACAACCTCACCGAGCAGTTGTCCTCGTTATTGCAGTTTTTCTGTTTAACTCAGCTTGGAATTGATCCCGATACTGTAGTGCAAAGAATTAAAGATTTTTCATAGGAAACATAACATCTAATCAGAGTAATCAATTGTCATTCAGCCCAAACTGAATTGACCTCAGTTTTTTCTTATACAACTGCTCATATTCCAAGATCTCTTTTCTGTCTCTCTTGATAGGGAACACTTCAAGAATTGAATACTGGAAATTGTTGCAATAGTCAGAATCGGCGGTGATAAGCGCTTTGAGGCGCTTGTTGCCGCCGTGTTTTGTCCGGGCATACTCACTCCACCGGCCCCAGATACCGCCCTGCTCTCCACTGGCAGAGCCGACATAGAGCTTGCCTGTTTTGGTATCCGTAATAAGATACACCCCGGCTACGGCGGACAGCTTTTCTTCCCACTCCTTATAAGCTGCTTTGTTGTACACGATTTTGCGGAGTGCCTCATAGGACAGCAACACTTTATCATAGCTGATGAAGCTGATTTCAGATACAGCAGGGCGAATAGCCAACAATTCTTTCTCTGTTGTTCCATTCTGACACCAGTTGATAGCCCCTTTGCCCCAGTCTATCACAAGGCGGTCTTTCAAATCAGCAAGCAGGTCTGTTCTGGTCAGCTCGTAAATAACAGAGGTAGATGGAGTCATGCCGCTGTCCGGCGTGAAGTCCTCCGGTAATTTGGTTCTATCGTAGGGCACAAAATCGCCTATTTGATAACACCCCTGAAAGACACCGTTTGTCCCCTCTGTCCCCAAAAAGCTGATAACCGTATCACAGTTCTTAAAGCGGGTGGGGGATTGGATAGACTGGTACAGTTCCAAATACCCATGTGCATAGTTTGCTGCCACCACTTCATTCGTCAGATTATGACGGATGAGCTTTGTCCGCTCCAGGTTAATTTCCTTATCAGCCAGTAATTCTTGAAGTTTCATAATTACCCTCTTTTCCGTTGTTGATAGGAAGTATCACCACCATCTTAAATCATCTTTTGTCCATGCGCAACAGAATGCACGCAAAAATATAAGTGTAAAAACAACGTGTATATAACACATAAATTATCACTTATACTACCATCAAGAGGTGAGCATATGTTTAAGATCAGTAAGCCTGAGATGGTAAATAAAACATTCCGAATGCCGGCAGAGCTGATTGAGCGGTTGAACGCGGTGGCCCAAGCCCAGAAGGTATCCCTGAACAATCTGGTGTGCCAGTGCTGTGAATATGCACTTGATAACCTGTCGGAATCAGAAGAGGATAAAGAATAGCGGCCATGCCACGATAACAGTGACACAGCCGCTATTCTTTTTTTTGCGGTATAAAGGTTTTAAAGGCTAGAAATCTTTATCACCTAAATAACCTTTATACCGCACAGATGCTTATTTATCGAAGTACAATGGATTGAGTATGTACCCGCTTGCACGGGGCCGCCCGCCTGTCGGAGCAGAGTATGTACGCTTACGCAGATACCCGTGTTCAACCAGCAATTCAATGGCAGGTGTAGTATCCTCCACGCTGGGGAACTCTCCCCGGCATAGGCGGTGTATATGGTATTTGGTCAACTCACGTTTATCTTGGTCTTGGAGCCGCTTGAGGATTTGTTTTGCTCCCCGCAACGCCTTGTCCGCTCCCAACTGAGAATAGGCAAATTTAGCGTGTTCCAGAAAATACCTAGATATTTTGATGGCCCGTTCTATCGTGTCCCGTGATATTGGCCTTGTACTGGGAGCCGTCCTGTGTCTGGCACAATGGAGTAATCCCGCAATACGAAGCATATTTCCGAAGTGTTTTCCGCCCCAATCATCAATGGGTGCAAGATCATTGACAAGCCTTGCTTCCAAAGCATCAAAATATGGTGCTTCTCCGGGTGGGTGGGAAAAGAGACAGCCTCGATATCCTCCCACGTAATACGCGCATTCTGATTGAGGAGTTTCGCGATTTTATTCGTGCCGTGGAAAATGCGGTCGGCGTTCACACAGCTCTTGTCGCTCTGGGGAAACAAATTCACCAGGGTTTCCATGATATGTTTCCGCATATCTTTATCAGTAACAGGCTTGTCCATCACAAAGGCCAGCCGAAATTTGGGGTGTTCCTTCGTGCAGCTGAAAGTCTGATAGTAAAAGGCAAGTGACAGACCGTTGTCACGGCAGATAGCTTTTGCATCCTTCATGCGAAGTATCGGCTCATCCTCCTCGTTGTCAATATCGACCAGAAACAACTGCTGTTCCGTCCAGTCCTTTGAGGACATACCGCTCATGATTCCGGGACTGATGGAGTGGCCTGTTGCGATTTTCTGCACCAGTTCTTCCAGCGTAACAAGCGAGGGGCTGGCGTTTTTTTGTAGCCGGGACTTGATTCCTCCAATCTCTTTGCCTGAGGGCTTTTTATCATACCCCATTGGGTCTATGTGGACTTTTATCTTCGTTGTCACTGTTTGATGCCTCCTGTCTTAAAAATTCCCGATACTCCTCTTGGTGTGCTTCTACATAGGCGGCAATATCAGCGTAGATAGCGCGGGCAAATATCCGGCTCTGCACTTGACTGATTTGAAATTGTTCCTGTGCCACCCTGATTCACCGCCCAAAAATAACTCTTTACTTTTTGAAAAGTATCGGTTATGATTCTACTGAAAATAGAAATTTTAATAATTACACTTCTGTTTACAGTATAATTATAGCGGTAGAAAAGCACTCTGTCACAAAATGCTGTAAACTCGGTGGTTGTCGTATTTTTTGAGAGTAAGATTCAATTTATCGTAGCAGGAGGGTATGTTATGGGCTACAAAAAATTCTATCCGGTAGATAAAAATGACCCCCGTGTATGGGCCAATCAAATCAAGATACTCATGGAAGCGCGGGGAATCACTCAGCAAAGATTAGCAAGTGAATCCGGCGTGCCAGCCACAACGATTTCTGAATGGATTGGAAAAAATAAAAAGTCAGAAACTGGATTAAGAGAACCAGGTGTCACAAGATTTTACAAAGTTGCAAAAGCGCTTGGTGTTTCGATGGATTATCTGCTCGGAGAGAAAGAGTGCGAAACTCCAGATGATGAACAAATCCATGCGGTAACAGGGTTGTCTGGTCCTGCAATTAAAAAGTTGAAAGACCTTAAAGGGGAAATTGGTCAAGATTCCGACCTTGAAGAAAAGAAACTCGCTGTTTTGAACTGCTTAATCTCCAATATGGATAATACAAGGTTTCTTGAAAATCTTTACGACTACCTGCTAGGAGACTTTGTTTTTCCTACCTCCAAAAGTGATGAATACAACGGTGCCAGTGTTATTCTTTCACGCTCTCCCAACGGGGAACTCAAAAAGACTCTGCTCTTTGGTAGTGACCTGAGTGAAGCTATGTTTTCCAAGGTTCAAATTGAGTTAGTCCACCTAAAAGATTGCATTTCTAAGCAGAAGGAACCAAAAGAAGAATACGAATATAAGAAATGGGAAGCAGAACACCATGAAGAATATCTATCCTCGTTGTCTACTGTGGAGGATACTTCTAAGGAGTCAAAATGAATGTTGTCATCTATGCCCGATACTCTTCTGACCGCCAGACCGAACAGAGTATTGAGGGCCAGCTAAAAGAGTGCTACGAGTACGCCCGGCGCAACGGCTACACTGTTGTGGGCGAATACATTGACCGGGCCATTTCTGGTACCACAGACCACCGCCCGGAGTTTCTGCGCATGATCGCGGACGGCGACAAAAAACTCTTTCAATCGGTATTGGTCTATCAGCTTGACCGCTTTGCCCGCAACCGTTACGACAGCGCCACCTACAAGGCCAAGCTCAAAAAGAACGGCATTCGTGTGCTGTCTGCCCGTGAGAACATCTCTGATGATGCCTCCGGTGTGCTGATGGAGGCTGTCTTAGAGGGCATGGCAGAGTATTATAGCGTCGAACTCTCACAGAAGATACGGCGCGGCATGGACATCAACGCCGAAAAATGCCTCTCCACAGGTGGGAATGTGGCGCTGGGATTCTGTGTGGACAAGGAGAAGCGTTTTCAGCTTGACCCCAATACCGCGCCAGTCGTGCGAAAAATCTTTGAGATGTACGCCAGTGGTCAGTCCATGGCAGATATTATCCGATACCTCAATGCAAACCATATCAAAACCTCCTATGGCAATGAGTTCAACAAAAACAGCATTAACCGGATTCTCCGCAACAAGCGATACATTGGCGTTTATACCTACCACGGAACAGAAGTTCCGAACGGTCTGCCCCGGATCATCAGCGATGACCTGTTTTATGAGGTTCAGGATATGATGGACAAAAAGAAAAAAGCCCCTGCTCGTGCAAAGGCTCTTGAAGGTTACATATTGAGTACCAAGCTGTTCTGTGGCCACTGCAAAGCCGCCATGACTGGTATCAGCGGCACCAGTAAGACGGGCAACAAATACCACTATTATCAGTGTGTCACCAACCGCCGAGACAAATCCTGCCAGAAGAAGACGGTCGGCAAAGCCTATATTGAGGACTTGGTTGTCATGGAGACCCGTAAACTACTGACCAAGGAGAATATTGACCGTATCGCCAAGGAGGTGGTGCGGCTCTGCGAGCAGGAGAAGGACACAGACAATCTCAAACGGCTCAAGAAGCTTTTAAAAGAGAACGAGCGGGCCACAGAAAATCTCTTTAAGGCCCTTGAGAGCGGCCAAATCGTAGATGTGATTGCGGAGCGTATCTCCCAAAAGAAACGGGAACGGGCTGAACTGGAACAGCAGATTCTTGTGGAGACTTCTGCCCATCCTACACCCACAGTCAATGAGGTACGTTTCTTCCTGAACCAATTCCGCAAGGGTGATGTAAATGACCTCAAATACCGTCAAGCTTTGGTGGACACTTTTGTCAACAAGATTTACCTCTATAACGACAGAATGACTGTCCTGTACAATACACAGGACAGCCATTCTGATGTGACCATTGACGATTTGAGTTCGTCTAGGGTCGCTTTGTGTTTTGCTGCCAAAAAAGATGCAGATACATAATCATTGTACTACAATGGTTTGCTCAATTTTTAGTCAATCTATTAACTACTTGGCTCTTGCCTAAAACAACATTACCCATATACTTTTCATTTGATAGGAGATTTGAAATTGTTATATGACGTTATTAAATGGAACTGGGATAGGCGTGAGACAGGTTTTAAGATTAAAAGCAGAATAAAAGCGCAACTGCTCATATCGGGTAGAAACAACATTGCAATTTCCCGCTATAATGGGCTTAATTACTTTCATGAGTTCCCGTGTTTCCCGCTTGTGAGCGTTGTTACTGACAATATCCCGATAAACCCTTAAAATTTTTCCGACGATAAAGTCTGATAGCTGTATTAGCAGGTCATTGGAAGAAAGAGGAGTGAACGCATCGAGTGTCAACCCGTGCTGTTCTCTCAAATTATGGGTCCAATGTTGAAGTGCAGGTATAAATTGCTTCTGATCATCATGAAAAATTTGAATTGATGACGTGCTTCTGGATTGACGTTTTGCCATTGTGGCAGCAATGTTTAAATATGCATCTACATTTGGAGAAAAACATAACGGATTCTCACGATTATCATGGTCCATAATCGGCATAAGGTTTTTCCGCGTCAGACCGTAAGATTCATTATGTTTCACACATTCAATTACAGCAGACAAATTCTGGGCATAGTTGTTTTTAGCGAGGAATTTCTCAGCATCTCCCAAAAAAATGAGAAATGCGTCAAGATTATCGTCTGCTTCCAGCCCCTTATGGCAAAGATCAACGAATCTGGCAAACAGATGATCGTCCCAGCTGTTATAAATTTTATTTGCCATTTCGATTCGCGCTTGCCTTTTATTTGTGATGGAATCTTCTTCCAAATAGTAGGGAAATACGCAGTAATCCACGAAATAATGTACGATTTTGAATTTTTTGTTAGTTATATCAACATAAATCGTGCCTTTATTTTTAATGAGCAAATGGATAACTTTCTCCATGAGATTTCGATTGAATAGAGAACTTGCTTTGGACTTCCATTCTTTGTCAGTTCCTAGGGCAGGGTCAAAGGATTGCAGAAGCTCCAGCAACCCGGTTCGCATAGAGGCCTCAGCCTCTTCTGGAAGTCCTACTGCGCCTAACCCAAAATATTCCTGTTCTCCCCAGTTCCACACCTGTTTATCCGTTTTGTACCGTGGCTCTCCAGTATTGCCGCTCTCGTCCATATAAATATGATAGTTCATTAAATTTCCTCTTTTCTGTCGGCATCATAAAGCTATTTGTTTTAAGTTAAAGGAGGTCAAGATATATTTCAATGGTTTTAGAAAAAGAAGAGGGGTATTTTTCGCCTTTACGGTTCGAAAAACAACCCCACTTCAAACTACCAAGTGATTTCGTTCGCCAAGTTTGTACGAGCATCTGCCTGTGCTTCGTTATAATGACACATTGAAATATAAGATTCTATTGCAGCCCCCATAGCGGCAGTATTTGGATTGTTACGACCAGTCTCCAATTTACAATAATGCTGGGTAGAGGTAACAGTAAACCGCATCCGCTGTTCCATCAGTGATGGGATAAGCTTGTCATTCTTTCTTATGCTGTGTCCGACTAAAATAACACGATCAATTCCTAAGACGCAATTAATGGTATTTAGGATATATGGCAGAAACTGCTGGTATTCCTCTGCATTCTCTGCTCCAATTAAATGTTCCTCAAGACTTTTGAGGGAGGATACTGTTCCGTCTCTATTTAATATGGCGATTTGTAGATACCCCACTTCACCGGAGACGTTCTGGCTGCCCCTTAACAACTTTTTATCAATCACAGCAGCAGAGCCGATACCACTCCCCAAATATATTAATGCGATATCTTCATTAAAATGACTGCTATTCTTCTCCAACAAGTATTGATACTCTGAAATCATAGCAGTTTTTGCATTGTTATCTATCGAGAGAAAAATTCCCATGGTTTGGGCAAGCATTTGATTTTCATAGCCGATGAGTTCCATCAGTTCGATGTCCCTCACTGCTGTAAATCCCCGCGGTGCTGAGCGCCAAAGCTGTGTTTTATAGTCTACTGGACCTGTGACAGCGAGGCCAACACCCATTAAAGGAAAAGGCGCAGAGTCTCTGCCTGCATAATATGCTTCTGCCTGCTTTAAAAAGCAGGAAATGATCGTTGAAACAAGTCTGCGTGTATTTTCAAATGTGTTTTCGCCTCCGACCGGCGTTGAATAAGAAAACCCAAATTCGTCGGCCTCGTCTTCCTCAAATTGGAAGCTTTCAATACTGTCCACCTGTTTCAAATATGGATATTGTTTAATCTGTTCCCGCGTATATGGGTCAAAGTTCAGCCCCAACAGCTGAAATCTTGTATGACGAGTTCCAACGCTGATGCCCAAAAATAACGCGGCATCATTCAAAATGACAGTACGCTTTTCGTGTTTTGTAATGAGAGGATACTCAACCGTCTTGGTCTGAAATGTTTTTTCGTCTTTTTCATCTTTCAGAACAGCGATGCACTTATCCGCCGTTGTCCGTGAAATATTTAAATCATCTCGCAACGTCTCCACTGTAAAATCGATATTTTTACGCTGACGGATTGCGTCAAGCATTTCATAATTGTGGACAATTCTACTTAAAATGGATTCTGGCACCACACTGATTACCTCCCTGTGAGCCGCGCTTGTAAGATTCTCAAGTCTTCCATTAAGTGAAAAACTATTTTTAATAGTATATACCATACCATGGAAAAAAGCAATCATTTTTATACGAGTTAAAATTATAAATCAAAATGCACTTATATTCACATTGGTTGATAATATATTATTGCTATCAAAATGAATTATTGAAATAACACCATTGACAATGTCCGTGTTACCGTGGTACAATATGCCCAGAAATCAGGAAGGAAGTGGCAGTGATGACTTACAAAATGTCCAAACTTAAGAGAACGCTACCACTATGTTTATGATGGTGATTTCAAACGGTAGCGTGCGATTTGTGTCGCTATCGGCCAAGAACCTCAATGGGTTCCTCTGGATCGATGGATCCGAGGAACCCATTTATTTTTTGGCATAAAAGTTAGGAGATTGTAATTTTAAAAATGGCCCCACAGAGGCTGCAACTCTGTGAGGCCAGAAGACAAACCACGTATCATTTCCACCCATACCCACGGGAAGGACATGCCAGGGTTTGCTGTTTATTATTGTACCAGAAGGCGCAGGTGTTTGTCAACGGAAAACACTTGTCTTTGTACAGAGCTCTGGCATATCCCTTACAAATCAAAAGACCTGCTAATAAAAGTCAAGTAGAAATTTCAGATTTTTTAGGGAGGCAAAAAGGCAACACAAAATCAAGCCG
>CALWYI010000228.1 GCA_944385715.1 uncultured Oscillospiraceae bacterium
ATTGTGCTTAGTCCTCCTTTCTTGCCTTTTAATATTGTTTCATCAAATAAATATTATGTTTAAAACATTTCTGCAAACGTAACATAAAAATCTATTATTTATGCAATTCTTCCCATATGTGCATTAGCATATAGTCTATACACATATCATAATTATTATTTGCTAATATTTTCTTTTTAGTTTTTTCTATTATACTAATTGCTTTTGAATATTTAATATTTTCTTTTGCTTTTTCAAAAAATATTATATTTAAAAAATCAAGCAATGTCATTATATCATCTTTTGATGAATATAACAAATCTGAATTATTTAATACATCTATTAAGCTATTTTTGCTTAAATAATCTGCAATAATTTTTAGCTGTGCAAACATTTCTCTTTTTTCAGAAATAGTATCTGCTTTTGCGACACTACCTTCGCATAACCTTATTATATCTTGGTCATTTGTGTGAAGTATTTGTGATATTTCTTCATTTGTTAAATCTTCAAATCTTATTATAACACATCTTGATTTTATTGTTTGCAACATTCTGTTTTCATTAGATGCAATTAAAATAATCATTGCATATTCTGGTGGTTCTTCTAAAGTTTTTAACAAACAATTTTGGCTTTCTTCTGTCATTGTGTCTGCGTCATCTATAATGTATACCTTTTTGCTTGAACTTATGGGCTTTTCTACAATTCTTGCTTGCAAGTTACGTATTTGCTCTATTTTTATACTTTTGCCATCTGGTACAATGATGCTAAAGTCAGGATTACTATTTGCATCAAATTTTATGCAAGAATCACAGTTGTCAAAGTCAAGTTCTAAATTATCATTTGCAACATTATTATTTTGAACCTCATTATTCTTAACGCCGTTATTTTGAGCGCCACCATTACTTCCAAGACACATTACTTTTTTTGCCAAATCTTTTGCAAATTTTTTTTTGCCTACCCCAGCTTTTCCAACAAATAAATAGCTATGTGATACATTGTTAGATTTTACTGCATTTTTAAGCGATTCTTTTATTTTATTATTTCCAACTATGTTTTCAAATAATTGCATTTTATTCCTCACTTTGTATTTTTCTAAAAAACCTCGAAGTAAATGCGGAAGAATATATATTGAAGTGTAAGTATAAATTATATTGTAAATTTTTATTCTACCTTTCCGAATTTATTTAGTGGCCAAAACCTAATCACAACCTTACTTTCTATTCTTTCAAGAGGTATACATCCAAATGCTCTACAATCTTTTGAACCTTCTCTGTTATCTCCCATTGCAAATACAGTATTTTCTGGAACTATAAAATCGTTTAGTACTCCTGTAGGCTCTGTTATTACATCATCTGTTAAATATGGCTCGTCTAATTCTTCTCCATTTATATATACTTTGCCATCTTTTATTTCTACATGCTCTCCTGGCAAAGCGATTACTCTTTTTATATAACTTTCTTTTCCTATTTCTAAAACGTGATATGTAAATTTTCCCCACCAAGTTGTAGGCTCATTATCATATTTTGCAATAGTATTATCTATCTCTTCTGCAATTAAACCAGTAGCATTATTACTTGGTGCTTCAAATGTAATTATATCTCCTCTTTCAGGCATTTCGCCAAAAGTTCTAGGTAGTCTATTTAATATAAGTCTATCATTTTGCTCCAACGTTGGCCACATTGAAGTTTGCTTTACTATAGTTGGAGTGCCTACAAAGTATTTTATTAATATTGCAATAACAACTGCAATTATAATACAATATATCCATTCCAATATATTTTTTACTTTATCATTCATTGTATAAATTTGCCTCCAAATTACTTTGTATTATATTGGTGTTTTTTTATGCTATTTATGCAAAAATTAACAATACTTATGTTATTACTTGTATTTATTTCTTTTTTACAGGTATTTGTATTACTACTTCTGTTCCTTCATTCACTTTACTTTTAATATTTATACTTCCATTATTTTTTTCAATAATTTCTTTTGCTATGGATAAGCCAAGTCCAGTTCCTCCAAGTTGCCTTGAACGTGCTTTGTCCACTCTATAGAATCTTTCAAATATTCTTTCTAAGTCTTCTTTAGGGATTCCTATACCTGTATCTTTTATTTTTACATACGCATCATTATGTACAAATCCTACATATATATCTATTTTTCCACCGTCTGGTGTATATTTAATACTATTACTTAAAATATTTAATATTACTCTTTCTATGCCATCTTTATCTGCATAAACATAAGGAACATTGGCTGTTACAAAACAATTTACTTCTTGATTTTTCTTCTTGATTTCTATATCAAATTTTTCTTTGCAAGCCTTTGCTAATTCTCCCAAATCAAATTCTGTTGGCTTATATGCTACCCTATCATTATCGTATTTTGAAAGTGTTAGTAAATCTTGAACTAGCTTTTCCATTCTGTCAGCATTGTCATCTATAACATGTAAAAAGTGCTTTTCAGTTTCTTTATCACAATCACCATCAAGAAGTGTTTCTGAATAGCCTTTAATTGATGTAATAGGCGTTTTTAGCTCGTGAGATACATCTGCGACAAATTCTTTTCGCATATTATCTAATTTAACATGCTCTGTAATATCCTGAATGACAACCATTACTCCTGCGGGCATATCCAAGTCATCTCTATATGGAATAAAAAATAAACTCATTGTTCCTTGTTCATTTTCTATTTTCTTTTCTGATGATGTCCAACTGTCTAAGTAAATTATTTTTTCCATATTTATATCTGAAAATTTGCCAAATATGGATTTAAAAGTTGTATCGTTATTTTTTATGCCAAGTAGTTGTTTTGCAACAGGATTTATATATGTTACTTTTCCGTCCATATTAAATGTTATAACTCCATCAGTCATATGCTTTAATATGGTTTCTTTTTGCTTCTTTTCACTATTTACATCTTTTAAGTTTTGTTTTAATTCATCTACTATTTCATTAAATGACTCTGTAATTTCATCTCCTGATGAAATTGTATTTAAGTCATTTATATCTGCACTGAATATAGCTTTTTTAGCACCTTTTAACATTTTTGACATTGGTTCTATATATTTTTTTACTTCTATTATAGCTATAATTATTGTAAAAACAGAGAACAAAATTAAAGATGTTATTGATACTGTTTTTATGTTAGATATGTATTCGCTACTCACACCTGCGTTTATTAGTATACGTGAAAAATATATTGTAAAAAAGCAGATTATTGCTATTGTAACAATATATAGTATAAGTATTATTTTCATTTGAAAATTTTTCACGAATTATGCCTCCAATATACCTATTTATTTATTTTGATTCTATGTAATATCCAACTCCTCTTTTTGTTATAAGAATTTTTGGATTTGCAGTGTTTTTTTCTATTTTTTCTCTTATTCTTCTAATTGTTACATCTACTGTTCTTATATCGCCATAATACTCATATCCCCATACTTTTTCAAGTAAGTCTTCTCTTGTAACAACTTGTCCTGGTTTTTGTGCTAAGTACCTTAATACTTCAAATTCTCTTCTTGTTAGGTCAGTAACTTTTTGTCCCCTTACTTCAACTTCAAACTTATCGAAGTCTAGTTTTAAGTCTCCAACAACAATTTTATTGTTTCTAACTCCTGTTACACTTAAGTCATCATTTTGTTCAACTTTACGCAAATTGGCCTTAACTCTTGCAATTAGTTCTCTAATGCTAAAAGGCTTTGTCATATAATCATCTGCACCTATTTCTAATCCTAATATTTTGTCTATTTCTTCTCCTTTTGCAGATAGCATAATTATAGGAGTTTTACTAAGTGTTTGTCTAATTCTTTTGCACACAGTAAGTCCATCTGCTTTTGGAAGCATTACATCTAATAAAATTAAATCAGGGTTTTGTGAAAGTGCAAGAGATACTCCTTCTTCTCCATCACTTGCTGTTATTGTTTTATATCCTTCTTTTTCTAGATTAAATACTAATAAATCTTGGATTGATGGCTCATCATCTACTATTAATATTTTCTTTTTTGAATCATCATATGTATTTGTGTTTGTTACGGTATTTTGCACAAAAGTCCCACCTTTCTAAATTTTTAGCAAATTTTATTGCTTTGCTTTAAGTGTATTTTAATAGTTTGTTTTAAGGTATACACTAAGCCGATTTTCTCATAGCTATATTTATATCACAAATATGGGAATTTATCAATCAAAAATTGAAAGTTTTTGAGAAACTTGTTGGACTATCAATGGAGGCGCTCCTTTTTGACACTAAATCGTGTCAAAAAGGGGCGTTCCTATTGACATCCCCATTGACATTGACAATTAACAACACTAAAACTCCACTTTTACCTCAAACTCTCCTTCATCTCTTAGTTTTATTTCATCTATCTTTTCTCCATTCAAATACATTTGAGGAGTTTCATTCATTCTTTCATACTTTATATTGTACTTCGCGTTGTTCCACCTAAATACTACTTCAAATTCATTCCAATCTTTTGGTACACAAGGCTTTATTTTTAACATTCCGTGATGAATTTTTAGTCCTAATATATATTCTGTTTGAAGTGTAAACATCCAACCACTTGAGCCGGTATACCAAGTCCAGCCCCCTCTGCCTGCAAATTCATTTTCGCCATATATGTCCGCTTCTACTGCATATGGTTCTACTTTGTACTTGATTGCCTGTTCTTCTGTTTTGCTGTGTTCTATTGGATTTATCATTTTATAAATTTCTATAGCTTCTTCTGGTTTATTTAATATGGCTTCTGCAATTGCTCCCCAAATAGCTGCGTGAGTGTATTGTCCTCCATTTTCTCTCATTCCGGGAGCATATGAAGCTATATAACCAGGTTTAAATTCTTCATTTTCAAAAGGTGGTGTTAGTAATTTTACTAAATTGTTCTCTCTGTCTATTAAATATTTCTCCATATTTTCCATTGCTATATATTTTTTATCATTGTCTCCTGCATTTGATATAACAGACCAACTTTGAGATATACCATCTATTTTACATTCCTTATTTACTGCACTTCCAAGAACTTTTTTATCATCTGTGGTTGCTCTTTTATACCATCTGCCATCCCAACCTTCTGTATTTAGATTTTTTCTTAATTTTTCTGCCACTTCCATTAGTCGTTCATATTCGTCAGATTTCTCATCAGTATCTATATTTTTAACATCCACATTTTTCTTTGATGCTAGCATTGCTATAGTTGTTTCTTTATTTGCAAATCTTGTTATATATTTTGAATATTCTGCAAATTTTATTAGTATTGAATATAAGAAAAATCCTAGCCAAACACTTTCACCTTTGCCTTTTACTCCTACTTTGTTCATACCATCATTCCAGTCTCCTCCTTGAATTTTAGGGAAGTGTTCAAAATCCAAAGACCTATTTATTGCTCTCATGCAATGGTAATATATACTCTCCTTTTCCTTAGTATTTTTAAATTTATCCATATAGTCGTGTTCATCTTCTTTAAGTTTTCTACCTTTTACATACTCAGTTTCTTCATTTAATATTCCAAAATCTCCTGTAAATTCTATATAAGTGATTACTGCATAAGGTAGCCACAATAAGTCATCACTATATCTAGCTCTTATTCCTGTTCCCATGTCATTATGCCACCAATGAAGTACATCTCCTTCTTTAAATTGGTGCTTAGCATGAAGTAGTATTTGATTTTTTAAAATATTGCTGTCCAAATATTTTAAATTCATTGCGTCTTGCAATTGATCTCTATATCCTATAGCTCCTCCGGATTGATAAAATCCCGTTTTGGCAAATTTTCTTGATACTATGGTTTGATATATTGCCCATCCATTTTGTAAAATATTGAAGGATTTTAAAGGTGTTTTTGCTTGAACTATTTTTACTTGGTCTAACCAATATTTTTTTATTTCTTCTAATGCCTCTTTTTCTCTTCCTAAATATTTGGCTCCCACTTCCATACATTTTGTTTCTGTTTCTTCTGCACCTAGTATTAATGTTATTTCTTTTGTTTCTAAAGAATCAATTTCTACTTCTATTTGAACCATCTCATTTTTATAAGTTATAGGCTCATTACTTGTTATATATGCATAGTAGTTAGGCTTTTTATTATTTTTTATTAATAATAAATTGTAGTTTTCTTTAAATAAAGAATTTATAAATCTATCTTTTGTTTCGTCAAGTACAAAGTCAATTTTATAAAATATTTTTATTTTTTTCTTTTTTAAACTTGTATTTTTTAAATTTAATTTGCTTATTTTTAAGCTATCCTCTACTGGAACAAATATAGTTAGCTCTTCCTCAATGTCATTATATATATGCTCGTATTTTGAATATCCAAACCCATAAGTTATATGATAATTTCCGTCGTCTGCTAAAATATTAGGGCTAATTCCAAAAGCGTTATTTATTGTTTTATTTGCAGACATTTTATCTTCCACAGTCATTTGATTTGCAATAGCCGTCTCTTTATATTTTGAGAAAATATCTTTTTCTTTTTCGTCCACTTCCTGCATAATAATAACTTCAGATGGTTTGTCTAAATGTGCATCATTTGAAAATTCTGTTATTCTATTTGTTTTACAATTTTTATACCAAGTATACCCTCCAAGGCCTTCTGTAACAACTGTACCAAATTTGTCATTTGCCATTATATTGCTCCATGCAACAGGTGTCTTTTTATTTTTATCAATTATTATATGATATTCATTTCCATCCTCTGAAAATCCGCCATATCCATTAAAATATAGTAACTTACTTGTGTCTATTTCAAGGTTCTTTTTTGACTTTCCTTGCTTAAAAATTAGTTCATTTGTTTTAACATTATTGTAACTTGAATCTTCTTGCTTTTTATCATTTAAAAGTTTTCCATCCTGCTTATTTTGTTCAGTTTCTTTTACTTTCATTTGTACTGATATTGAGCCAAGTTTTGAATCTAATATTAAATTTGCTCTTGCCTCTATAACCCTTCTATCTTCTAACGGTATATTTATTAATTTTTTAAAGTCTGTCTGAATTTCATTTTTTGAAAGAACAACTATATCTACCGGTATATTTTTCATATCAAAAAATTCTTTTGCTTTTATTAATTCATTTAACAAATACGTATCATTTTTATCTCGTAATTTTGCTAATAAAATTGGGTTATCTCCTGAAATTCCATACTTCCATAGTCTTTCATTAGAAAGGTCTAATTCAAAATTACACTCTTTATTATCTGGGAATAATAATTTTTCAATTATCTTTTGGTATATGTCTATATCTTTTCCTTTAATGTTTAAAAATCTTGCTTCTGCAAAATTGTGATTTTTCGATAAATCAAAAATTGTATTTAGTCTTTCTGATTTGGTATATTCATTTAAATTATCTACTGCCTCATCTCTAGTATCTCCTGCTGAGTTTATAAGATAAACATTTTTTACTTCATCTGGATTTATATTAACTAGTCTTCTCATTGCTACTATTGGTTGTATTGTTTGAACAATCTTTTTTGATAATTGCGTAGAATTTACTACTGCCTCTGGAATCTTCACATTACTATTTGCATTCTTCAAATTTATTTTATCATCGTAATTACTTATTAAAACTTTATTTTCTGTCTCAAAATTTCCTCTTTCTACAAATTTTTCTTTATCTATTTCAAACTCCAAGTCACCTTCATCATAAACTAAATTTGTCGCTATAAAAGTTTTTTGTCTCTTTTCCTCTCTACGTCTTCTAGTTAATA
>CALWYI010000229.1 GCA_944385715.1 uncultured Oscillospiraceae bacterium
CCAATGATGATGTGCTCAACGGAGGCCAGACGCAGCGGCTCTACTTCTCCACCTACAATATGGACCACTTCCTCATGGAGGGGGTGGAGTTTGATCCCGCAAATCCCAACGACAACTTCTACTCTCAGCTTTACAGCCACTACGGCGGCGCGACGGTTTACGCCGTGGACGCCGACGGCAATCCCACCTCCGTGCTGCCGGCTACCGTCTCCCCGGTGGTCTATGGCCACGCATCCACCTACTCCAAGGACAACGATAACGACGGCCTGGGCGGCGACAACGTGCCTACCTACGCCGTGGAGGAGGGCGACAGCCGCCTGATGGTGCTGGCCTCCGAACAGCTGGAGGGCAAGGGCCTTATCATCGTCTCCGGTGCGGCCTTCATGTCCAACTTTGAGGTCCAGTCCCAGCCTGACAGCGCCGCGGAAAAGAACTACTCCAACTACACCATCTGCGAAAACCTGGTGAACTACCTCAATCCCGTCACCGTCACCGACATCGCCGACGTGCAGGCCCAGGAGTTGGAGGGCATCAAGTACACCATCGAGGGCGTGGTCACCTCCAACGCCTCCGGCTACGACAAGGATACCGCCTTCTTTGACTGCATCTACGTCCAGGACGACACCGCCGGCATCAACGTCTTCCCCGTGGCGGGCAATTACCGGATCGGCGATATCGTCCGCATCACCGGTACCACCTCCTCCTACCAGGGCGAGCGGCAGCTCAATGTTTCCTCCATCACAAAGGTCGGAAGCGGAGCCGCCCCCGCGCCTACCGTGATCACCGCCGACCAGCTGAACAACGGCTCCGTCCTGGGCAGCCTGGTGACCCTGAAGGGCACTGTGGTCTCCTTTGAGGAGGAGAACGGCAGCATCCAGACCATTATGATCCGCGACAGCGCGGGCAATATCGGCCGGGTCTTTATCGACGGCTACATCACCAGCGACAAGGAGATCTCCGGCCTGGCGGTGGGCTGCGCCATTACCGCCACCGGTCTCGCCTCCTACGACAACACCTTCAACGCCCCCGACGGGCCCTTCCCCCGCATCCGCATCCGCGACCGGGCCGACATCGTATGCACCACCGCACCCATCCCAGATGACGATCCCGATGATCCCGACGATCCGCCCTCCCGGCCTCCGAGGGACCCCGATCCCTCCAAGCCGGACACCCCCACACCGGACACCCCCGTGCCCGATACCCCCGTGCCCGATACCCCCGAGGTGGAAGTCCCGTCTCCGGATACCTTTACCGATCTGAGCGAAGGCGCGTGGTACTACGATGACGTGGCGGCCATCATTGAAAGCGGGCTGATGAACGGTATCTCCGACGATCTCTTTGCCCCCGAGCAGCCGGTCACCCGCGGCATGATCGCTACCATCCTTTACCGGCTCTCCGGTGAGAACGGCGCCGCCGGCACCGCCTTCCCCGACGTGGCGGCAGACGCCTGGTACGGTCCCGCCGTGGCCTGGGCCAGCAGCGCTGGCGTCGTCAATGGTCTTGATACCGGGCTCTTCGCCCCCCTGACCAATACCACCCGGGAGCAGATCGTGGTCATGCTCTATCGCTACGCTCAGTACCAGAAGCTGGAGTGCACCGCCCGCAGAAGTCTGGCGGCCTTCTCCGACAGCAGCCAGGTGAGCGCCTATGCCCAGGAAGCTATGGAGTGGGCGGTGGCCGTGGGCCTGATCCAGGGCCGCGACACGCTCATCGCCCCCAGGAGCGAGGTCCTCCGCAGCGAGCTGTGCACCATGCTGGTGCGTTTCCAGGCGCTCCTCGCCTGACCGCCCCCCTGCGCACTGAAACCAACAGGGAGCCGCCCGCCCCAGGCGGGCGGCTCCCCCACTATCTGAACATGAGGTCGATCCGCATATGACGAAATTAACCCTTTCTCCCCGGCGTATAGCCGGCATCATAACCGGTCTGGCCTGCTTTCTTCTGCTGGCGGCGGGGGCTCTCCTGCTCCGCCAGGAGAGCGGGGAACTCACCGCCGCCCAGAAGCGGCTTTTCGCCACGGCCCGGGTAGACGACATCCTCGCCGACAACGCCGAGGCCCAGGCGTGGAGCGAGGGCCTGCGGCTGGGCACCCAGGTCCTGCAGCTGGAGATCCTCAGCGGCCCCTACAAGGGATACGTCCTGGAGGGCGTGAACTATCTGAGCGCCTACGCCAATGTAGATTGCTCCCTGGGCACGCGGGTGATTGTCCGGCTGGAAGCGGATGAAAATGGGACGCCCTACGTCGTCTCCATTCCGAACTATGACCGCGGCCGGGTGCTGGCGGGAATGATCGCCGTATTCGCTCTGATGCTGGTCCTTATCGGCGGGAAAAAGGGCATCATGGCCCTGTTGGGACTGGTCTATACCCTGCTGGGCATCTGGTTTCTGCTGATCCCCCTGATCCTGCGGGGCATGCCCTCCATTCCCGCCGCCATCGCCATAGCGGCTCTCACCGCCGCGGCCTCCCTCCTGCTGCTCACCGGCTTTTCCCGCAAGACGCTGTGCGCGGGCCTTGGGTGCGTATGCGGCGTGGCCGCAGCCGGTCTGTTTGCCTGGATCGTGGGAGAGATCACCCCCATCGGCGGGTTCAACATGTCCGAAGCGGAGGACCTGGTCCTGCGGGCCTACGACGCTCCGCTGGAGATCAGCGGCCTCATGGTCAGCGGCATCCTCATCGCCGCCCTGGGAGCGGTGATGGACGTGGCCATGTCCATCTCCTCCGCCTGCCAGGAGCTGCGGGAGGTGGAGCACAGCATTACTTCGAAGCAGCTTTTCCGCTCGGGAATGAACATCGGCCGCGACGCCATGGGCACCATGGCCAACACGCTCATCCTGGCCTTTGCCGGCGCTTCCCTCAACATGCTGATCCTCTTCCAGGTATATGGCTATCCTCTGATCCAGATCATCAACAGCGACGCCATGGCCATCGAACTGATCCAAAGCGTGGCCGGCTCCGCAGGCATCATCCTGACCGTACCGCTGGTGGCGTTCTTCTGCGCCCGGCTGATGCCCGCCTCCGCCCTCCGGCAGCGTGAAAAGGCGTCCCGCCGCTGACAGAGCGGAAGTCCCCCCCTTCTCACAGCGTAGGCCCCGGCCCGCACAGTGCGCGGGCCGGGGCCTACGCTGTTCTGGATTGCCGGGAGATCCTGTTACGGCTTGCACCGCCCGCAGGGGGAATAGCCCCGGGCGATCAGGTCCTCCCGGCTGCCGGCGAAGGTTTCCCGATTGCTGTCCTTGATGTCCTCCACGCTGGGGCAGGCGGGATCGTGGAACTTCATGCTGCTGGTGTTCAGGACGTAGGTGGCGCCCTCGCCGTCCGCGGCGGCGTCCTCCCCCGCCAGCCAGCTCTCCCCGGTGGCGTAGTCGATCTCCACCCCCGGCTGCACGTTGTAGGCAAAGACGCAGTAGAGGATGCCGTCTCCCTCGTCTTCCACGGAATATCCCTCCATGAGGACCCCTCTCGCCACCAGGTCGTCCCCCTCATAGATGGGTGTCACCCGGTACATCACATGGTTCCCCGTCTCCTCCACATAGTCCGCCACCATGTTTTCAAAGGGCAGCATGCCCTCCATGTTCAGGTAGCGGGTGCCGGTGATGAGGTTTTGCTCGTTGGCATTCTCTCCGGTGAGCTGATAGCCGATGAGGTGGCAGCGGTTGTAGAGGTACTTCCCGTCCACGCAGTCGTACTTCACCGTGTGCCAGCCGGTAGGCTTCACCGAGCCGATGTCTCCACGCTCCTCCGTGGGCATCAGCTCCGGCCCCACGCTGGCGCAGGTGACGCCGCAGCGGCCCAGGGCGTCCAGGGCGCTGTAGGTCTCAAAGGCCTCATCGGTGATCTCCGCCGGGGTGAAGTAGGGCTCGTTGCCGTTTATGGCCACATAGGCCGCGCCGCTGTACGCCGGGAGATCCTCCAGCGTCACCAGCGGCTCCTCTCTTCCGGGGGCGGCGCACCCCGCCGCCAGAATCAGCAGCGCCGCCAGGGCCAGTGCTATCGAGATCATCCGTCTTTTCACCGTGTATATACCTCCATCGTGATCCGCTCATGGGATTTCCCGGGAAAATCTTGCTCCTCTGTCTTGCGCCAGGGACCCTTCGCCAGGTCCAGATCCAGGTACCGGTCCCCGGGATACACCCGGTTCCAGCGAAAGACCACCAGCTGCTCCAGCCGCTCCGCGAAGGGGGCCAGGGCTCGGTCCTCCACGAATACACAGTCGCCGCTGCCCGCCTCCTCCAGGAAGGAGGCGCTGACGCAGATCCGCCCCTCCCCCTCCGGTCCGAACTGATCCGCCGAACAGGGCGCCATCCACAGGCGCCTCCCCGCCGCTATCTCCAGCACCTTCTCCCGCAGGCGGACGTCCCGGCTCTGACGGCGGCCGTTGAAGCCCATGCCGTCCCTGTCGTCCAGGCAAACAATGGCGATCATCCTGCTCCCCCTCTCCATGGTCTCTCCTGTACAGAAACAGGCTACCACAGCCGCTGTCCCGTAATCCGGACAGTCGGCTGCTCCGCCCTCTGACAAAGCATGTTGATTATACGCCCTGGCGGCGGAAAAGTACAGTCTCCCCTCCGGGCGGCTGTCGGGAGACCGCCGCCGCCCGGGCCAAGATTTTATGCAATCGGCCAAAAATCGCCCCTTTCCACAGGCTCCGCTTTGTCTATGACACAATTTTCACAATATTGGAGGGGGAACGATGGGAACTTCCCACGATTCCGGCAATTGACTTTGTACCCTTTGTTGTGTATTATATTGATATGTGAGTATTTTTGGACTTCCTGCCGGAGAATGCTCTCTGCGGCGGGAAGATCACAACAGAAAAGAGGGTATACGAAATGGCAGCTATTGATCTGAGCAAATACGGCATCACCGGCGTAACCGAAATCGTCTACAACCCCTCCTACGAGACCCTGTTCGAGGAGGAGACCAAGCCCGGTCTGGAGGGCTATGACAAGGGTCAGGTCACCGACCTGGGCGCTGTCAACGTGATGACCGGCATCTACACCGGCCGTTCCCCCAAGGACAAGTTCATTGTCCTTGACGACACCTCCAAGGACACCGTGTGGTGGACCACCGACACCTTCAAGAACGACAACAAGCCCGCCTCCCAGAAGGCCTGGGACACCTGCAAGGAGCTGGCTCTGAAGGAGCTGTCCAACAAGAAGCTGTACGTCATGGACGTGTTCTGCGGCACCAACAAGGACTCCCGCATGGCCATCCGCTTCATCATGGAGGTGGCATGGCAGGCCCACTTCGTCAAGAACATGTTCATCGCCCCCACCGCCGAGGAGCTGGCCAATTTCGAGCCCGATTTCATCTCCTACAACGCCTCCAAGGCCAAGGTGGAGAACTACAAGGAGCTGGGCCTCAACTCCGAGACCGCGGCCATCTTCAACCTCACCTCCCGTGAGCAGGTCATCCTGAACACCTGGTACGGCGGCGAGATGAAGAAGGGCATGTTCTCCATGATGAACTACTACCTGCCCCTCAAGGGCATGGCCTCCATGCACTGCTCCGCCAACACCGACATGAACGGCGAGAACACCGCTTTGTTCTTCGGCCTCTCCGGCACCGGCAAGACCACCCTCTCCACCGATCCCAAGCGTCTGCTCATCGGCGATGACGAGCACGGCTGGGATGACAACGGCATCTTCAACTTCGAGGGCGGCTGCTACGCCAAGGTCATCAACCTGGACAAGGAGTCCGAGCCCGACATCTACAACGCCATCAAGCGCAACGC
>CALWYI010000230.1 GCA_944385715.1 uncultured Oscillospiraceae bacterium
TCCGTCAACAACACCATGCTCATCTATATGCAGCGCCCGGACGCCACCCTGGTGGCCGGGTTCAACAAGTGGAAAAACCAATTTGAGCGCCATGTGAAAAAGGGCGAGCATGGTATCACCATCATCGCCCCCACGCCCTACAAAAAGAAAATCGAGGAAATGAAGCGTGACCCGGATACCCATGCACCCATCCTGGACGCGGATGGCAAGGCCGTCATGGAGGAAAAGGAAATCGAAATCCCCATGTTCCGCCCGGTCAAGGTGTTCGATGTGAGCCAGACAGACGGCAAGCCTCTGCCGGAGCTGGCCTCCAGCCTGTCCGGGACGGTGCCGCATTATGAGGCGTTCATGGAAGCTCTGCGCCGCTCCGCACCGGTCCCCATCGAGTTTGAGCCGATGGCCGAGAACATGGACGGCTATTTTTCCTCCGAACAGCAACGGATCGCCATCCGGGAAGGCATGAGCGAGGTACAGACCGTTTCCGCTGCCGTCCATGAGACCGCACACAGCAAGCTCCACGACCCGAAAAAATATGAAATCGAGCAGTCCTGGAAAGTTGTCATGGATAGCGGTGGAGGCACAGTAAGAGATTTTCAATCTGGATTTGCAACTGAGGTCGAGGCAGAACAGTTTGCTACCGAAATGGGCTGGCGCTTTGTGGACGAGAATCGGTTTGAGTGGCGGCTGGAGGTGCAGGAAGATCTGACGGCGGTGAAACAAGCCGCTAAGAACCGCAATACCGAGGAAGTGGAGGCCGAGAGCATTTCCTATGCGGTCTGCCAGTATTTCGGCATCCAGACCGGTGAAAACAGCTTTGGCTACATCGCTTCCTGGTCCAAGGACAAGGAGCTGAAGGAGCTGAGGGCAAGTCTGGAGACCATCAACAAGACTTCCTGTGAGCTGATTAACGACATCGAGCGCCACTACAAGGAAATCTGCAAGGAGCGCGGCATTGACCTGACTGCCGCCCCGGAGCCGGAGCAGACACCCCCGCAGGCTGTGGAAGAAGTATCTCAGCCCAGCGCCGAGTACCAGGAGGCCCTGCTGGTGTTGGATGATGCCACATATCTTCATGTTCAGCCCTGCGATACCGGCTGGGACTACACGCTCTACGATGTGGCAACCATGAAGCAGATGAACGGCGGCCAGCTGGATGGACCGGACATGGGCCGTTCCGCAGCGGTCAGCCACATCTGCAAGGACCTGGGGCTGGGTGACAAATCCATCAAGTATGCGCCGCTGTCCATGATCGAGACTTTGTATGAACAGGCCAGCCAGCAGACCGCAGAAGCCGCAGCCGCCCTGCTGCCGGATGCTCAGGAACAGGCGCTGGACGAATATCCCATGCCGGACCCGGTTCTGACCCAGGACGATCTGGAGAAATGCGGCTGCCTGGACAGCGATCTTTTGCCCCTCTCCAAAGAGAAAGCCTATGAGCTGATGGAGCGTGACCTGACCGTTTACATTATCCAGGAGGGCGAAAATCCGGTGATGGCCTTTGACACCGCTGACCTGGATGCCCATGACGGTATCTTTGCCCTGCCCCGCGAGGAATGGGAGGAAAGCCCGGAGTTTGATAAGCTGGTCAAGGACCGCATGGCCCACCAGGAGGAACGGGAGCAGGCGTTTCTCTCCCACAAGGGGGACTGCTTCGCTATTTATCAGGTAAAACACACCGACGAGCTGCGGGACATCCGCTACGAGGGCCTGGAATGGCTCCAGTCCATCGGGCAGACGGTGCAGCGGGACAACTATGAGCTGGTCTACACCGCTCCGCTGCTGCCCTCCGATCTGAAAGGCGATACCGCCGAACAGCTCTTTTACCGCTTCAACAATGAACATCCCGCCGATTATCGCCATCCGTCCATGAGCGTCAGCGACATCGTTGCCATCAAGCGGGATGGCAAGGTATCCTGTCATTACTGCGACAGCTTCGGCTTTGAGCAAGTTCCCGGATTCCTGCCGGACAATCCGCTGAAGAACGCGGAAATGGCGGTGGAGGATGACTATGGCATGATCGACGGTATCATCAACAACGGCCCCAAGGAACCGACGGTGGCCCAGCTGGAACAGCAGGCCCGCAGCGGCCAGCCTATCTCTCTCATGGATTTGGCTGCCGCCGCCCACCGGGAGGACCGGGAAAAGAAAAAGTCCGTCATGGAGCAGCTGAAAAGCCAGCCCAAGGCGGAACACAAAAGGACAGCGCCAAAAAAGAGCGCGGAAAGGGAGATTTGATATGGGAAACTTCACTTTTGAGGAAATGAACCTGCTTTGTATCTACAACACCGGCAGCCGCACCGGGCTGATCGACGCTCTGACGGAGATGCGCGGCCACCTGGAACCGGACGAGGCCGAGCTGCGGGAGCTGACGGACAGCGCCATACAAAAACTCCACACCATTACTGATGTGGAGTTTGATAGTTTGGAATTGTATCCCGATTTCTAACGGCCTTGATGATGTTTTGCACTATTGATAACGTTCAGGGTGTGATTCGTAATCTTCTCTAAATTTATCTATGGAATCCTGGGGAATATCAAAATCAAATTCTATATCGCCATTAGCAATTCGACAAAGATGTGTATTCTTCTTTCGATTAAGCCCTAACTTTTTCTGGTAGTAATCGTATCCTGTAATAATTTCTTTACGGATTTCATTTTCAATCTGAACTTTTAATATTCCAGCCTTGAAAAAGGATTCTTGTCCACCAAAGTTTTCTTCTTCGTGGCAAACAACTTCATACATAGAAAGCAAGGTGTATAAATTTTTGTTTGCAAGCCCGATATTAACTGAGTGAAGTACATTTATAAATTCTTTTCGATCGAGGTTTAGTACAGAAAATTTTTCGCGTGTTGATTCGACCTTGCCATTTCCTAACTTCGTTTTAACTCGTGTAGACGAAATTTCTAATATAGGAGTTTGCTTAACATCACGCTGAAGACCTTTTAGGTTGCAGTATAGCTCTTGCTTTACAAAATAGTTATAGAGCGGTGCATAAACTGTACTAAGTATTTTTTCGTTAATTTCTCTATTTTTGCTCTGATAATACTTATAAATGCCAGCCCCGGCACCACCAACTAAAACTATCGCTTGCAAAATAGGAATAACGTATTGCACCAAAAGATCGAGGAAACTTTGCGGAGCCATTTGGCTTTGAAAATACTCCGTCATAGTCTTAATTAAATCTAAAATTTCTTTCATACAGCGTCCACCAGCCAAAATTTATTTACATTTAGTATAGCATGGCTCATGGTAAACGTAAATTGTTAATATTTTTATATGCCAAAATTAAAAACCGAAAGGAGGCAAACAACCATGCCATCCAAAGCTGAATTTTACCGGCAGATGGCCGAACAGGTATCGACCCAGCTTGTGGGCAGCTGGAAGGAGTGGACGGCTTTTCTTAGCACCGCCGCCCGCCTTTATAAGTACCCGTTCCATGAGCAGATGATGATTTACGCCCAGCGCCCGGATGCCACCGCCTGCGCCGAGTA
>CALWYI010000231.1 GCA_944385715.1 uncultured Oscillospiraceae bacterium
CCTTCCTCGCCGAAGGCGGCGAGGGTCTTGCGAAGCTCACTGTTTGTGATCTTTTCGTCGCTTCTGATCTTCTCGGCCACCCGGCACTGGAAGCGGGCCGCGAAAGCGGTATGCTTGCGCTTTTTCCGCTTGGGGCTCTCCAGCTTCCGGGTCTTGCCGTCCGCCAGCAGGAGGAATTCCCCCTCCTCCGCCAGGACAAAGAAGTATTTCCCCTTGTCCCTGCCGGCAGTGGATTTCACAATGTCTGATCGCACAATGTCCATATCGATTACTCCGCTCTCGCCTCGGGGTCCGTCAGAAGCTCCGGCGCCCCGTCAGTAATCAGGATGGTGTTCTCGTAGTGCGCAGACAGCCGTCCGTCGGCGGTTTTCACCGTCCAGCCGTCCGGCATCACTTTGATACCGGCTCCGCCCGCGTTCACCATCGGTTCCACCGCGATGGTCATGCCCCGCAGGAAGCGGGGGCGTCCCATCCGCGGCTCCACATAGTTGGGGACCTCCGGCGCCTCGTGCATCTGGGTTCCGATGCCGTGGCCCACATACTCGCGGACCACCGAGAAGCCGTTTGCCTCCACGTAGTGCTGGATGGCGCCGGACAAGTCCGGCAGGCGGAAGCCCTCCCGGGCGTATTTCAGCCCTTCGAAGAAGCTCTGCCGGGTCACCTCGATGAGCCGCCGGGCCTCCTCGGAGATCCGGCCGCAGGCAAAGGTGGCCGCGCAGTCGCCGTGAAATCCGCCGATATAGGCGCCCACATCCACGGAGACGATGTCGCCCTCCTTTAGGACCCGGTGGCCCGGGATCCCGTGGATGACCTCATCGTTCACCGAAATGCACACGCTGGCCGGATAGCCCTGGTAGTGCAGGAAGGAGGGCACGGCGCCCTGCGACTTGATGAAACGGTGTACTGCTTTGTCAATTTCATGGGTTGTTACGCCGGGGGCTACCATCTCTCCTGCCAAAGCACGAGCTGCCGCGGTAATTTTCCCCGCCCGGCGCATCAGTTCGATCTCGTGGCTGGATTTGAGGGTGATCATTCCGCCATCCCCAAAACCGCCAGGATCGCTTGGGCGGTTTCCTCTTTTGTGCCGTTCACCGCCACACTTTTGAGCAGGCCCCGCTGGGCGTAGAAGCCCACCAGAGGCTCTGTCTCTGTATGATAGACCTTCAGCCGTTCCCGAACGGTCTCAGGCGTATCATCCTTACGCTGGATCAGCTTGCCGCCGCAGTTGTCGCAGATGCCCTCCAAACGGGGGGGGACGGCCTCCACGTTGTAGCTGGAGCCGCAGGCCTCGCAGACCCGGCGGCCGCTCATGCGCCGCAGGATCTCATCCTCGGAGATCTCGATGGAGACCACGGCGTCGAACCGGATGCCGGCCTTCTCCAGGGCCTCCGCCTGGGCGATGGTGCGGGGCACACCGTCGAGGATGTAGCC
This sequence comes from uncultured Oscillospiraceae bacterium, assembly GCA_944385715.1. Lineage (GTDB taxonomy): Bacteria > Bacillota > Clostridia > Oscillospirales > Oscillospiraceae > Pelethomonas. The sequence goes on from CALWYI010000231.1 coordinate 1,432, forward strand.
CTTCGCACAATCGTCCTGGCTGAGGCGCTCGTTCACGATCCCGATGATGACTTCATCAGGCACCAACTTGCCGGCGTCGATATAGCTCTTGGCCTGGATGCCGGTGGGAGTGCCGTCCTTGATGGCAGCACGCAGAATGTTGCCGGTGGAAATGGAGGGGATCCCAAGCTTCTTGCACAGGATCTCCGCCTGGGTGCCCTTTCCGGCACCGGGAGCGCCTAATAAAATCAGTTTCATGTGATGTTCTCCTTACTCCAGGAAGCCCTTGTACTGACGCATCAGCATCTGGGACTCCAGGGCATTGACGGTCTCCAGCGCCACGCCCACCACGATGATGACGGAGGTTCCGCCGATGCCCACGGTAATGGGCAGGAACTTGTCGGCCAGCAGGGGGACGATGGCCACGATGCCCAGATAGATGGCACCGAAGAGGGTGATCTTGCTGAGGACCTTGGCAATGAAGTCGCTGGTGGGCTTGCCCGGACGGAAACCGGGGATGAAGCCGCCGTTGCGCTTGAGGTTGTTGGAGATCTCAATGGGGTTGAACTGGATGGTTGCGTAGAAATAGCTGAAGCCGATGATCATCAGGAAGTAGACGATCATATACAGCACCGACTTGGTGTCGATGGCGTCCAGCAGAGCCGCCCAGAAGCTCCCCTCCGCCGGGGCCGGCAGGAAGGCGCCGATGGTGGCGGGGATGGAGGCGATGGACTGGGCGAAGATGACGGGCAGCACGCCGGACATGTTCACCTTCATGGGCAGATTGCTGGACTGACCGCCGTACATCTTCCGGCCCACCTGCCGCTTGGCATACTGGACGGGAATGCGGCGCTCGGCGTCGCTGACGAACACGATCAGGACAACCAGCAGCAGAATGCCCACCACGATCAGGATCACCCAGGGCCAGAACATGGTACCGCTGGTGATGCTGTAGTAGATGTTGGACACCATGGAGGGAATCCGGGAGATGATGCCGGCAAACAGGATCATGGAGATACCGTTGCCCACGCCGAACTCGTTGCACTGCTCGCCCAGCCACATGAGGAAGCTGGAGCCGGCCACGAAGGCGATGATGATCACCAGAGCGGCCCACACGCTGTCGTTGGTGAGGATGTTGTTGCTGCTCATGATCCAGTAGTAGCCCAGGGCCTGCAGAAGGGCGATGGCCACGGTGGCGTAGCGGGTGATGGACTGGATCTTCCGCTTGCCCTCCTCGCCGCCGTCACGGGCCATCCGCTCCAGAGCGGGAATAGCCACGGTGAGCAGCTGGATGATGATGGAGCTGTTGATATAGGGCTGGATGCCCAGGGCGAACACGGTGGCCATCTGGAAGGCGCCGCCGCTCATGACGTTGTACAGGCCCAGGATGGTGGTGCCCATGCCGTCCAGGTAGCTCTTCAGGGTGGCGGTATCCACATAGGGCACGGGGATAGCGCTGCCGATGCGGTAGATGAGGAGGATCAGCAAAGTAAATACGATCTTTTTCTGCAGCTCGGGGATGCCCCAGGCCTTGCGAATGGTTTGGATCATCTTACTTCACCTCGGCCTTCCCTCCAGCCGCCTCAATGGCTTCCTTAGCGGACTTGGAGAATGCAGAGGCCTCCACCGTCACCTTCTTGGTCAGTTTCCCGTTGCCCAGGACCTTGTAGCCATACTCGCACTTGCTGAGAATGCCCTTGTCCAGCAGCGCCTGGGCGGTAACGGTATCGCCGTCGGCGAAGGCGTTGAGGGCGCTGAGATTGACGATCTCCAGAGGCTTGGCAAAGATGTTGTTGAAGCCGCGCTTGGGGATGCGGCGGGCCAGAGGCATCTGGCCGCCTTCAAAACCGGCGCGGATGCTGCCGCCGCTGCGGGCCTTCTGGCCCTTGTGGCCGCGGCCGGCGGTCTTGCCGTTGCCTGTACCGGCGCCACGGCCCTTGCGCTTACCCACGTGGGTGGAGCCGGCGGCGGGAGACAGTTCGTGAAGATTCATAGTCCGGTACCTCCTTATTTGGTCTCTTCGACGCACAGCAGATAGCCGATCTGGGCGATCTTGCCGCGGGTCTGAGCGTTGTCGGGCTGCACGGTGGCGTCGCCGATCCGGCGCAGACCCAGGGAGTTGGCAGTGGCGATGTGCTTTTCCAATCTGCCGTTGAGGCTCTTGACGAGCTTGATGTTCAGATTTGCCATGTCACAACTCCTCCTTAACCGATGATCTCTTCCACGTTCTTGCCGCGGATCCGGGCCACATCCTCAGGGCCGCGCAGGCTCTTGAGGCCGGCGAATGTGGCGGCAACCACGTTCTGGGGGTTGTTGGAGCGCAGGCACTTGGCGCGGATATCCTTCACGCCGGCCGCCTCCATCACCGCACGGACAGGGCCGCCGGCAATGATACCGGTACCGGGAGCGGCGGGCTTGAGCATGACCCGGCCGGCGCCGAACTCACCGATGATCTCGTGGGGAATGGTGGTGCCGGACATGGTGATGGTCATCATGTTCTTCTTGGCGTCCTCCAGGCCCTTGCGGATGGCCTCGGGGACCTCGGCGGCCTTGCCCAGGCCGA